>NZ_JBHWXB010000010.1:0-222715 GCF_042729855.1 Rhodococcus sp. NPDC060090
GACATGACCTTAGACAAGCCATATCTTCGCAGTTCAGGGCACCATTCTTTGCTTTCAACACTCGGTCGGCTCGTTATTTCCGTGAAAGCCCCGGGATAGCAGAGCGGGTGGAGGGGCTTTCAGGTCCAGGTCGTGGATTGCCGCAACAGCTTCGGACAGGTGCAACTTTTCGTTCGGGTTGTATATGTCCGTGCAGGTGGGATCGATCGTGAGATATGAAGGAGTGGAACAAATGCGAGTCCTGCCGGTCCGGAGTGGACCGACAGGACTCGACAGATATTGCTGGGGACTACTTGTAGCTGACTACTTGTAGCTGTAGAAGCCCTCACCGGTCTTGCGGCCCAAACGGCCCGCTTCGACCATTCGACGCAGTAGCGCCGGCGGCGCATAGTTCGGCTGAGCGAACTCGTCGTACAGCGACTGTGCGGCGTTGAGCGCGATGTCGAGGCCGACGGTGTCGAGCAGCGTCAGCGGTCCCATCGGGTAACCACAGCCACCCTTCATTGCGGCGTCGATGTCTTCCTTTGTTGCATAACCTGATTCGAGCATCCGTACCGCGTCGCACAGGTACGGGATGAGCAGCGCGTTGACGATGAAGCCAGCGCGGTCGCCCGCGCGAACCGCCGTCTTGCCGAGAGTGTTCTTGGCGTAGTCGAACACCGTGTCGGCCGACGTCTCGTCGGTGGTCAGTGCCGAGATGACCTCGACGAGAGGCATCACCGGCACCGGGTTGAAGAAGTGCACGCCGACGACCTTGCCGGGACGCTGCGTCGCCTGTGCCATCTTGATGACGGGGATCGACGACGTGTTGGTCGCGAGGATGCCCTCGGGCTTGACGACCTTGTCGAGCTCGGCGAAGATCTCGGCCTTCAGCGACTCGATCTCGGGTGCTGCCTCGATGACGAGGTCGCGGTCGGCGAACTCGCTCATATCGAGCGTGACCTTGATGCGGGCGAGGATCGCGTCGGCGTCCTCCTGGGTGATCTTGCCGGACTTGACGCCGCGTCCGATCGACTTGGAGAGACGTTCGCGCGCGGCTTCGGCGAACTCCTCGGTCGTCTCCTTGACGAGCACGTCGCTACCGGCTTTCGCGCACACCTCTGCGATACCGGCACCCATGGTGCCGCCGCCGATGACGCCTACTTTTTCCACAGCCACTACGAAGACTCCTGATCAGTGTGATGTTCGAGCTGGTCCAAACCTAACCGACCTGCGTCAGCGAAGCAGAGCGCGCGACATGACGACGCGCTGGATCTGGTTGGTGCCCTCGTAGATCTGCGTGATCTTGGCGTCGCGCATCATGCGCTCGACCGGGAAGTCCGTGGTGTAGCCGGCGCCGCCGAACAGCTGCACGGCGTCGGTGGTGACCTCCATGGCGACATCGGATGCGAAGCACTTGGCGGCGGCGGAGATGAAGCCGAGGTTGCCTTCGCCGCGCTCGGCGCGGGCTGCCGAGGTGTAGACCATCAGGCGGGCGGCCTCGACCTTCATGGCCATGTCGGCGAGCATGAACTGCACGCCCTGGTTGTCGGAGATCGGGCGGCCGAACTGCTTGCGATCCTTGACGTACGCGAGCGCGGCATCGAGCGCACCCTGGGCAAGGCCGACGGCCTGCGCGCCGATGGTGGGGCGGGTGTGGTCGAGGGTCGCGAGAGCCGTCTTGAATCCGGTGCCCGGCTCGCCGACGATGCGGTCGCCGGGGATACGGCAGTTCTCGAAGTACAGTTCGGCGGTGGGGGAGCCCTTGATGCCGAGCTTCTTCTCCTTCGGTCCGACGACGAAGCCTTCGTCGTCCTTGTGGACCATGAACGACGAGATGCCGTTGGCGCCCTTGTCGGGGTCGGTCACGGCCATGACTGTGTACCAGGTGGACTTGCCGCCGTTGGTGATCCAGCACTTGGAGCCGTTGAGGATCCAGTCGTCACCGTCTGCCTTCGCGCGGGTCCGCATCGATGCGGCGTCGGAGCCGGCCTCACGTTCGGAGAGTGCGTACGACGCCATCGCGCCGTTGACGAGATCGGGCAGGACCTTGGTCTTGAGCTCGTCGGAGCCGCGCAGGATCAGGCCCATGGTGCCGAGCTTGTTGACGGCCGGGATCAGCGACGAGGAGCCACACACGCGGGCGACTTCCTCGATCACGATGCACGCGGCGATGGAGTCGGCACCCTGGCCGTCGAACTGCTCGGGGACGTGGATGGCGTTGAAGCCGGATTTGTTGAGCGCGTCGAGGGCCTCCTGTGGGAAGCGGGCGTTCTCGTCGACGTCCTTCGCGTAGGGCGCGATCTCCTTCTCGGAGAGTGCACGGATCGCCTCGCGGAGGGCGTCGTGCTCTTCGCTGAGTTTGAACAGATCGAAATCGGCGTTGAGGGCCATGAGGTCGAACTCCAATCGGCACGCGGTGCCATACCAAGTGGTGGATCTGCGCCCACCCTATCCAGGGAGGAGAGCGCAACGTCGCGGAATCGCCCAATTCTAACCACGGCACTGAGTGCCAGGTCAACGGTTGGGGGTTGATTCAGTGCCGTACGGGACTTAGCCGCCGAGGGCGCGCCGCACTTCCTCGGCGACCTCGTCGGGGGGCATTCCCGCTGGATAGGACACCACCGTCACGGCACGCGGTGCCTCAGGAGGTGAGGTCGGGCCGGCGCCTGGAACCACCCCGAACGTGCGTCTGATCTCGTACAACTCCCGGTCGAGGACCTCCGCGGTCGCGGTGTCGTCACCGCGGATCATCGCCCGCAACAGGAAGTTGTGGGCCGAGGTCACCGCAGCCGCGAAGCTCACGATCCGGATGGGCTTCTCACCCGGCACCGCCTGGCGCAGAAAATCCGTGAACAACCGCTCGTAGCGGTAGGTCATCACGAGTTCCCGATCGCGCAGCGCCGGCACCCGCTGCACGACCCGGTACCGCCACACCGACAGGTCCCGCCGGTCGCGGAAGTAACCGAAGACGAGTTGCGCCGCGTCGCAGGAAGCAGCCCACGGATCGTCGAAATCACGCGACAAGTATTCCGACACCTGCTCGAGCAGCGACTCGTGATCGGCGAAGATCACGTCTTCCTTGGAGCGGAACTGTCGGAAGAACGTGCGACGAGAGACGCCTGCGGCCGCCGCGATCTGCTCGACGGTCGTCGACTCGTAGCCGTTCTGTGAGAACAGCCTGATGGCCTGTGAGACGACGTGCACCCGGAACTGTGCGGGGTCCGGTCCCGTTGATTCGGAACGACGGGCGGGGGCTGTTCCGGGCGACATAACTATCGAGTATCCAACGTGGCCGTGGGAGTTACGTCAGGACCGGGTGGTTTCCGAAGCGCGGAGTTCGAATTTGAGGATCTTTCCGGTCGACGTACGGGGCAGTTCGAGCGGGAAAACGATGTCGCGGGGCACCTTGTAGCCCGCCAGCAGGCTGCGGGTGTGGGCGATGATGTCGTCGGCAGTCGCAGTCTGCCCGTCCTTCAGAATGACGAACGCCTTCGGCCGCTCACCCCACTTCTCGTCGGGAACACCGACCACCGCGACGTCGATCACTGCGGCGTGCGCCATGATCGCCTGCTCCACCTCGACCGTCGAGATGTTCTCGCCGCCGGAAATGATGATGTCCTTGGCGCGGTCCTTGAGCTGGATGTATCCATCCGGATGCATGACTCCGAGGTCGCCTGTGTGGAACCAGCCGCCTGCGAAGGCCTCCGCGGTGGCGTCGGGGTCCTTGTAGTAGCCGAGCATGACGTTGTTGCCGCGCAGGACGATCTCACCCATCGTCGCGCCGTCGGCGGGCACATCGTTCATGGTGTCGTCGACCACCCGCGCCGTTTCGGCCTGCAACATGCCGACGCCCTGACGCGACAGCAGTGCCGCGCGCTCGTCACCGGACTTGTCGTCCCACGACTCCTGGTACTCGCAGATCGTGTAGGGCCCGTATACCTCGGTCAGGCCGTACACGTGCACGACCGTGATCCCCAGCTGCTCGAGCTGCGCGATCACCGTCGGCGACGGCGGCGCACCGGCCGTGGTGATGTGCAGGGACCGGTCGAGCGGACGCGCCTGCTCGGCGTTCGCGATGGTCGAGCACACCGCGGGCGCGCCGCACAGGTTGGTCACGCCCAGGTTGTCGATGGCATCCCAGATGGCATCGGCCCGCACCGCGCGCAGGCAGATGTGCGTACCGGCCGCCGCGGTGACCGCCCACGGCGTGCACCAGCCGTTGCAGTGGAACATCGGCAGGGTCCACAGATACTTGCTCTGCCCGGTGAACCCGTTGTGGAAGGTTTCGCCGAGCGAGTTGAGGTAGGCACCGCGATGCGAATACATCACGCCCTTCGGCTTGCCGGTGGTGCCCGAGGTGTAGTTGAGCGTGATGACGCCGAGTTCGTCGTCGACGCTCCACGGCAGCGGGCTGTCGTCGAGCGAATCGGCAAGTGCGAGGAACTCGTCGTAGCGCGCGGTGACCACACCGGCGGGGACCTCGGGCGTCGGCACCGTCGAATCGGGGATCTCGACGATATCGGTGAGTGTCGGGACATCGATGTCGGTGAGCGAGCCGACGAACTCGGAATCGACGAAGAGCAGCGAAGCCTCCGCATGACCGAGAATGTAGTCGAGCTCCGGACCGGCGAGCCGGGAGTTCAACGCGATGAGTACACCGCCGGCAAGCGGCACCGCGAAGTGCGCGATGAGCGTCTCGGGCACGTTCGGCGTCAGGTAGGCCACCCGGTCGCCGGGGTTGATCCGGCTCTTCAGTACGCGGGCGAGCCGTTGGGTCTCCTCGGCGAACTCGGCATACGTGTACCGGCGGTCGCCGTAGATGATCGCCGTGCGGTCGGGGAACACCGACGCCGAGCGCTCGAGGAAGCGCAGCGGGCTCAGCTGGCTGTGGTTGGCGGTCGCGGCAGAGTGGTCGAGTGCGGTGGACACGGAAACCTCCGGGGACATCGGGACAACAGAACAGGCGGCGTCACGTGTGATCGTCGCAACACCGGATCCAGTGGAGGTTACGAATCACGGAATCGGCGTCGCTACCCTAGGAAGAGGGTGTTGGGAGTGAGAGGGCCGACAAGTGAGTACTACGAACCGTGCCGACCTGCTCCGGCCGAGCGACGTCGACACCCTGCGCGCCGAGTTGCGTTCCTTGAAGCTGTCGACCGGTCTGCCCATCCTTTTCGGGGGCACCGTCCACGGCGCCGACCTTGTGTTGTCCGGTTACGTCGGAACCCGTGGCCGCTTTCTCCGTAATCTCGTGATCAGTTCCGAACGTGGGCTCGGCGGAAGGGCGATCGCCGAGCAGCGCCCCCGTTCGGTCGCCGACTACTTCGCGTCGCGACACATCACCCACGACTACGACAGGCCCGTCGGCGGCGAGGGGATCGAGTCGCTGCTGGCGGTCCCCGTCGTCGTGCGGGGGCGGACCCGCGCGGCGATGTACGGGGGCCTCCGAACGCCGCTGCCCATCGGCGACACCGTCACCGAACAACTCGTGCAGTCCGCGCGAGCACTGGCGCGGGAGATCGAGATCCGCGACGAGGTGGATCGCCGGGTGACGCTGCTCGACAACGTCGGAGCGTGGAGCCCGATGGGAAACGGTGAGCGGCTCCCGCTGACGGTGTCCGACACGATCACCGAAAGCTACCTGGAGTTACGTGAGCTCGCGACCGGAGCAGACGACCCGGACCTGGAATCTCGGTTGAAGGCGATCGAGGACAAACTGCGGGCGCTCGGGAGCTCCGGGTCGCGGGTGCCGACAGCGCACCTGACTCCGCGCGAACAGGAGGTGCTCGGATATGTGGCCTTGGGCTGCCGCAACGCCGAGATAGCCGAACGTCTCGCTCTCAGCCTCGAAACCGTCAAGAGCTACGTGCGTAACATCCTGGCGAAACTCGAGGTGCACAGTCGCCATGAAGCGGTGGTGGAGGCGCGTCGGCAGGGTGTGTTGCCCTGAGTCGATCCGTCAGGCCGGCTCGGGAAGTTCGGCCTCCGCGCCGGGAGTGCCACCGAGCGCCGCGACGAGGCGTTCGCGAGCGCGTCCGAGGTGTTTCGAGAGGATCGTGACAGCGCCGTCGCCGTCTCCAGCGGCGACCGCATCGAGGATCTGCTGGTGTTCGGCGGCGATGCTCTGCGTGGTCAGAAGGTGCTGGCCCTGCACCTGCACCATGCACAGCCGCACCTCGGAGACGAGGGAACCGAACATGCGACTCGTCCGGGGGCTGCCCATCGCGTCGACCAGAGCGGTGTGGAAGCGCATGTCGGGTTCGACGATCGACAGTGGCGTGCTGTCCGTCATCGCGGAGATCTCTCCGTTGGCGGCGACGGCAGGATCGGGAAGGTGTGCATTTCGTGCGAGGTGTCGCAAGGCGATGGATTCGAGATGTGCGCGGGTGCGGTAGATGTCGCGGACGTCGTCGGGCCCGAGGTTCGGTACGCGCGCGGTCTTGTGGGCGCTGCGCTGAAGTAGGCCTTCGCCGACGAGTTTCTCGATGGCGGCCTTCGCTGTCGGTCGCGCCACCTCGTAGGCGCGGGCGACCTCGGCCTCGGTCAGTGCATCATCCTGCGCGAGTTCACCGGAGAACAGACGTCTTCGCAGCTCCTCGGTCAGGGCGTCGACGATCGACAGGGCTTTGATCCGTCCCGTCATTTCCGGTTCCTCCCTCCGCTGTCGAATCGGTGCGCGATTCTTCCACGTGAACACCCGGTGCGCTCTTGACTGTCTAGTGTACTTGTCTGACAATTTGTCGATGGTTGATTCTGCGAGCATCGAAGATCTGAGTGCCACCCTTGGTGACGCGCTCGTCACCGACCCGGATCGGATGACGGCGTATCGACGCGACCAGTCGCTCCTGACCGAAGCGGGCATGCCGCTCGCCCTCGTGCGGGCCCGCGACACCGACGACGTGGTTTCCACCCTGCGGTGGGCCCACCGACACGGTGTTCCGGTGGTGACCCGTGGCGCGGGAACCGGCCTGGCAGGAGCGGCGAATGCGCTCGACGGATGCATCGTGCTCAGCGTCGAGAAACTGAACTCGATCCTCCACATCGATGTCGCAGCGCGGACCGCGACGGTGCAACCCGGTGTGATCAACGCAGACCTGGCGACCGCGGTCGCCGCGCAGGGACTCTGGTACGTACCCGATCCCGGAAGCCGTGCCATCTCGACCATCGGCGGCAACCTCGCCACCAACGCCGGTGGAACCTGCTGCGCAAAGTACGGTGTCACCGCCGATCACGTCGCCCGGATCAAAGCAGTGCTCGCCGACGGACGCATCATCCACACCGGAGCGGTGACCAGGAAGAACGTGGCCGGCCTGAACCTGACTCAGCTGCTCGTCGGGTCGGAGGGGACTCTCGCGGTCATCGTCGAGGCGACCATGCGGCTGAGGGCGGCGCCGACGGCCGCGTCGACGGTTGTCGCGGCGTTCCCGTCGACGGGGCAGGCCATCGAGGCAGTGCTCGCGATCCGCGACCGCGCCGAACCGTGCCTGGTCGAATTGATGGATCGCACCACCATCGCCGCGGTCAACGCGATGACCCACATGGGCCTCGACGAATCTGCCGGGGCTCTGCTGCTCGTCCAATGTGACGGCAGCGACGCCGCTGCCGCCGCCCAGGCATGCGCCGACGCGTGCACCGAGACCGGGGCAACCGAGGTATACGACACCGACGACCCGAGCGAAGGCGAAGAATTCATGCAGGCCCGCCGGGTCGCGCTGACCGCACTCGAACGGCAGGGCAGTACCTTGCTCGACGACCTGGCAGTCCCCATTCCGCGACTGCCCGAGATGTTGTCGGCGATCGAACGAATCGCTGCGACGCACCGCCTTGTCATCGGCACGTTCGGTCACGCCGCCGACGGCAATCTGCACCCCACCATCGTGTTCGACGCCGCCGATGTCGACCAGACGACACGGGCCCGGCAGGCGTTCGACGACATGGTGGCGGAATGCCTGGCACTGGGCGGATCGATCAGCGGCGAACACGGCATCGGCGTCCTCAAGGAGCCCTACCTCGAGGAGATGGTGGGTTCGGTGGAACGCGAATTGATGAGCAAGGTGAAGGCCGCATTCGATCCGACCTCGATCCTCAATCCCGGGCGCGGAATCTAGCCGGTCCGCTACCGACGAAAGCGCTGCAAGAATTCGCGAAACCGCCGCCGGAGCCGTGCTGTCCACGGCTCGGCGACGGTACTCGCCGGGCGTTCGAGAACGTCGACGCCGCCCGCGCCGCGCAGCGGCCAACTGCCGTCGACGTCGGTGGTGTCGCGACCGAGGCCCTCGAGATACTCGGCGAAGTTCCGTTGCCGCTCGGCATGCCACGCGGCCTGATCGGCCATGATGTCGAGCTCGGCGAGCTGCGGGAAGCGGACGACGAGCGCACGGACCAGATTGCCCGCGGCGAGCGCATCCGACTCGGCTTCGTGCGCGCACGCCAGGATCACGCCGTACGCCTCGCACACCGCGCCGAGGGTGCGCTTACCCGGCCGCGTGCGATCCATCTCGCGATCGATGACATACGGATCGGCGACCAACCCGAACTCGAGCGGAGGAAATCCGAGCCGCTTCCCTTCGGCGTCCATCACCGTCAGGTCATAACTCGCGTTGAACGCGACGACGATGTGCCCGCGTGCCCACGCGTCGAGCAGCGCCTGCCGAATCTCGAGGTATCCGGCGTGATAGTTCATGCCGTCGGCCCGGGCCTGCTCGTCGGTGATGCCGTGGATGGCGGTGGTCTCGGCCGGAATGGGGATACCGGGGTCGAGCAGCCACGTGCGCGAGTCGATGCGCTCGCCGTCGAACGTCGCGACACACGCGCTGACGATGCGGGCAGCCCTCGGGTCGCGATCGGTCGTTTCGAGATCGAACGCGCAGAGGGGTCGGTCGGGCCAAGGCGTCATGCGCAGTCCCCTATCCGTTCGGTGGGCGTGGTCGGCGGTTCATTCGGCATTGTGTCTGCCGGCACCGACACATCCCGCCGCGGCCGGGTCGAGACTGTCCGGAAGCGTCAGAACGAGTCGGCGCACACGACCATCTCGCGCTCCTCGTAGACGAACCCGCTGTCGGAGATCGAGCATTCGTTGACGTCGGTGGTGCCCTCGAGGATTTCCGTGACCATCTCGCCTTCGATGGCAGTGTCCGAGCAGTCGATCCGCTTCGGGTCCTCGCCACCGAGATCCATGCAGTCGTCGACCTGCCAGTCGATGTCGAGGCACAACGCACCGAGTTCGTTGCCGCGGATGGACTCGAAGTACTGCTGGTCGGAGATGCACTCCGAGCTGCCCGTCACGACGTCGACGACCAGGTAGTTGGAGTCGAAGCTGCCACAGGTCGCTTCCTCGATCGTCGCGTCGTCGACCGTGCCGCCGAGCAGGACGCAGTCGCCGACCTCGACGTCGACCTCCAGGTCGAGATCGGACGCCGACGGGCTGCCGGAGGTCGTCGACGGTGCCGAGGTGGTGGTGCGCGACGTGCTGGGCGACGTCGTCGACGATTCCGTTGTCGAGGTCGCCGAGGAGCCGGCCTCGGGCACGGCCCGGAATTCGACGTCGCTGGAACACCCGGCGATCAACGACACTGCGGCAACGGCTGCGACAACAATGCCGGCCGCACGGCGAAAGGTGATCATGGCTGCTGAGAGTACGGAACGACAGGATCCTGTTCGCGTCAAGGTTGCCGATCAGGGGGTTCTACCTCGTGTAATGCCTTCGATATGACCGGCATCACCTGCGTTCTCGTCTCCTTTGAAAAGGGAGAACGGTGAGGACGATCGGTCGCAACGGGCGCGCGCAGGGAATTCGGATGCAACGATGAGGGTCATGGATCTGCCTGTCGTTCCACCGATAGCGCCCATGCTCGCGAAGGTCGCATCGACAGTGCCGGAGCAACCGGAATCCGGTGCGGCGCAGTGGTCGTACGAGCCGAAGTGGGACGGCTTCCGCGCCATAGTGTTTCGTGACGGAGACGAGGTCGTGTTCGCGTCGCGTGGCGGCAAGGACCTCGCCCGGTATTTCCCGGAACTCGTCGACCGGGTGCGGGTCGAACTTCCGGAGCGCTGTGCGGTGGACGGCGAGATCGTCGTACCGCGTGAACGTGGCGGACGTACCCGGCTCGACTGGCAGGCGCTGTCGGAGCGGATCCATCCGGCGGCGAGTCGTGTCGCGATGCTCGCGGAAGAAACTCCTTCACAGTTCATCGGATTCGATGTGCTGGCGCTCGGCGAGGACAACCTCATGGAGGAGCCGTTCGCCGAGCGTCGCGCGCGACTACAGCGGGCCGTCGGTGGCGGCCCGAGTTGCCATGTGACCGCTGCGACCACCGATGCAGCGACCGCCATGCGGTGGTTCGAGGAGTTCGAGGGCGCAGGCCTCGACGGTGTGGTCGCGAAACGGCTCGACGGGATATACCGCCCGGACAAGCGCGACATGATCAAGCTCAAACATGCCCGGACCGCCGACTGCGTGCTCATCGGCTACCGCAAACACAAGAGCATCGACGGGGTCGGCTCACTGTTGCTGGGGATGTACCACGGCGACGAACTCGCGATGGTCGGCGGCGCATCCGCATTCACCACGGTCAGACGCCAAGAGTTGCTCGCCGAACTGCAACCGTTGCGCGTGGGCGACGACGTGGTCGCCGATGGAGAACAGACGAGGTGGCGTTCGGCGGCAGACCGAAGCTGGGTCCCGCTGCGTCCGGAGCGGGTACTCGAAGTCGCGTACGACCAGATGGAGGGAACACCCGAGACGGCGATGAGGTTCCGCCACGCAGCCAGGTTCCTCCGCTGGCGACCCGACCGCGACCCACTGAGCTGTACCTACGACCAACTCGAGGTGCCGGTGCGCTACGACCTCGCCGATGTACTCGACCGGACGGAGAACTGACGGTGGCGACAGCGAAACGATCACCCGCAGAAGAACTCGACGTCGACGGTGTGCCCGTGCGGATGTCGAACCCCGACAAGATCTACTTCCCCAGGCTCGGGACGGAGGGTGGCACCAAACGTCACCTCGTCGAATACTACCGGACGCTCACGACGTCGTCGGGTGCGCCACTGCTCGATGCGCTCCGAGACCGGCCCAGTCACCTCCAGCGTTTCCCCGACGGCATCGAGGGGGAGGAGATCTATCAGAAGCGCGCGCCTGCGAAACGTCCCGACCACGTATCGACGTGTGAGATCACCTTCCCGTCCGGCCGCACGGCCGATGCGCTGCGCGTGCGGTCGGCGGCGGATGTGGTGTGGGCAGCGAATCTGGGGTGCGTGACGTTCCACCCGTGGGCAGTGCGCTGCGGCGACACGGACAGACCGGATGAACTCCGGATCGATCTCGACCCGCAGCCGGGGACGGATTTCGGTGACGTACGCGCGGTCGCGCTCGAGGTGGTCCGTCCGTTGCTCGACGAATTGGGTTTGACGGGTTTCCCGAAGACGTCGGGTGGTCGCGGTATCCACATCTATCTCCGGATCGTGCCGGAATGGGACTTCGTCGGGGTGCGTCGTGCCGGTATCGCACTGATGCGGGAGGTGGAGCGACGCAGCGGTGACCGGGCGACGACCGCGTGGTGGAAAGAAGAGCGCGGCGAACGAATCTTCCTCGATTTCAACCAGAACGCACGCGACAAAACCATCGCATCGGCGTATTCGGTGCGGCGCACTCCGATCGCGACGGTGTCGACGCCGCTGACATGGGGCGAACTCGCCGACGCCGAGCCGGACGATTTCACGATCGCGACGGTGCCGGAGCTGCTGGCCCGGCGACCCGATCCGATGTCCGGGCTCGACGATGCCGCGCAGTCGCTCGATGTTCTGCTGGAGATGGCCGCACGCGACGAGGCCTCGGGGCTCGGTGATCTGCCGTATCCACCGAACCACCCGAAGATGCCCGGCGAACCGAAGCGTGTGCAACCGAGTCGTGACCGGGATCTGAACAGTGGTGGGACCAGCGGAAACAAGACCTGACCGAGACCCGGTCGTTATCGCACGGAACAGCGCGTCGCGTCGAACTTCTTTAGACTCTCTCACGAGATGGATCGTCGTCAGCGTTGGAGGGCCGCAGTGGTGACCTGGGTGAAAATGTCAGGTCGGGTGTCGGCAGTCGGTGCGTTGATGGCTGCAGCACTCGGCGGAGCGCTGCTGACCGCGGCGCCGGCGCATTCGTTGACGTGTTCGGCGCCTCCCGGCGCGCCGGCGGAATCCGTCGAGATTCTCGGGTCCGAAGCATGCGGCGCGACCACCGAGGGTCCCGGAGGCGCATGGAGTTACGGGAGCGGCGGGGTGGGATTCGCCGATTCACGCGGTGACTCCCGAGTCGGTGCAGCCGGTCTCGACGGTGGTGTCGGAGCTGCCGAAAGTGCGGGGGGACTGCTTGCCGCCATCGGCGTGGGCGCCGGATCGCTCGCGCTCGGTGTGCTCGATCAGCCGGGCGTCGCGTTCGTCGCGACGGGCCCCGGCTCGCAGGCCTTCATCGGCGACGCCACCGATCCGGTCCTGTGCGAAGGCGAGACGGCACTGGCGGCGAACGTCACGACCGGCCAGGGCTGCGTCGTGTACGGATCCTTCAGGTACACGACGATGCCGTAGTCCGACGGATCTCGGCCAGCCGTGTGGCCGGTGGCCACCGGGGTGCCGACAATCTGTATGTAAGGCCCTTCCCGGACGCACGTCGACCCCGTACCGTGTCGGAAACATCCGAGTGGAGGCGCCGATGAGCATACGGACGATAGACCCGGGCCAGGATTCATGCGAGCGGGATGTCCAGGCCCTGCCACCGACCGCGATGCACGTCGACTCTCGGTTCCTGCCACTCGCCGACCGATTCTTCGCCCTCTACAAGGAGCCACAGCACGGAGGCGGGGCGCTCACTGCGTATCTGCACGGGGAGAAGGTTCTCGACATCTGGGCGGGTTGGGCCGGTCGCAACCGGCGCTGGGCCCGCGACACGATGTCACTGAGTTTCTCGACGGGAAAGGGTGTCGCCTCGACCGTCGTGCACAGGCTCGCCGAGCGCGGCCTGATCGACTACTTCGCTCCCGTCGCGCAGTACTGGCCGGAGTTCGCGGCGGGCGGCAAAAGCTCCATCACCGTTGCCGAGGTGATGACCCACAGTGCCGGGCTGCACCGGGTGCGCGGTCTCGTTCCCGGCACCCACGGAATCCTCGACTACGACCGGACGGTTGCCGCACTTGCTGCGGCCCGCCCCGATGAGCGTCGTCGCCGCGGGTCGGGTTACCACGCGGTGACGTACGGCTGGCTGGTCGCGGAGATCGCCGCGCGGGTCACAGGGAAGCCTTTCGTCGACGTGGTCGAACAGGAGATCGCCGAGCCGCTGGGCATCGCCGACTTCTGGTACCGGGTTCCCGTCGGCGAACGACACCGCATCGCACCGCTGTTTCCCCGGATCAATCCGATTCGGATGAACTGGGCTCTGGGCGCATCGGTGCTGTCGCGGATCGGACCGACCCGGGGCCTCGCAGAGGCGGGAATGCCCGAGGGTTTCGACGAACTCGTCCGTGATCCCGCGGTGCACGATGCGGTCATGCCCGGCTGGAACGGGGTGTTCACAGCGCGTTCGCTCGCGCGGATGTACGGGGCGATCGCGGCCGGCGGTTCGCTCGACGGTCGGCGTTTCCTGAAGCCGGAGACGATTGCAGAGATGAACAAGGTGCGCCGTCGCAGCAACGACTACGTCCTCGGTGTCCCGATGGCGTGGCGACTCGGATATCACCAGCCGATATTCGCGAGCACCGAGCGCCCACGAGGCGCGCTCGGGCATTACGGAGTGGGTGGCTCGGGAGCGTTCGCCGACCTCGACTCGGGTCTGTCGCTCGCGTTCACCACCAACCGGCTCGGTGCCGGCGCGATCCCGCTCGGAGATCTCCGCCTGGCCCGACTCGGAGCGCAGGCACGAGACCTGGCCAGGAGGACGTGAGTTCCCCGGTCTTGGGGTTGCCGGCTTCGGGACTGCGGAGATTCCCGTTCCGGTACGAAGAGGAGGCGAGGCGGGCAGTATCCGGGGCAGGGCATTATCCGGGGCAGGGCATTATCCGGGGCAGGGCATTCCATGCCTGTGCCGAGACGTATGAGGAGCGCCGTCATGAGTCATGTGTACCGAGTGATCGAGGTCGTGGGGTCGTCGACCGTCGGAGTGGACGACGCGATTGCCAAGGCTGTCGCGCGGGCAGGGGAGACGACGCGTCACCTGGAATGGTTCGAAGTGGTCAACACGCGAGGCCACATCGATGACGGGGCCGTCGCGCACACGCAAGTTACCCTCAAGATCGGATTCCGCATCGAGTCCGGCGACGAATTGTCCGAATAGCGCATTCTCGTTACCGGTAACGGCCTGGTACGATTTGGGCAATGTGATTCTCGACCAAATCTGTAACGTGTTATAGTCTGGGGTTTCGACGACCCCACCGGCACTCTCAGGCAGGTAGCGAAGTGGCTTATGTGATCACCCAGGCATGTTGCAACGACGTCTCGTGCGTCGAAGTCTGCCCGGTCAACTGCATACACCCGACACCGGACGAGGCGCCGTTCGCAACGACGGAGATGCTCTACATCGACCCGGAGACCTGCATCGACTGCGGGGCGTGTGTCGACGAATGCCCGGTCGACGCAATCTTCGCCGACAACGAGATCACTCCCGAGCAGGAGCCGTACCTCGAGATCAACGCCGCGTACTACGAGCGGTACCCGATCGGCCCCGACTGGCCCGAGCTGCGCAGCCGCAAGAAGATCCCCGCTGATCTCGGAACGCTGCGTGTCGCGATCGTCGGATCCGGTCCGGCCGCGTGCTACGCGGCGCAGGAACTCGTCTCGCACTCGAGCATCCGGGTCGACATGTTCGATCGTCTACCTACCCCCTACGGGCTGGTGCGGGCCGGTGTCGCGCCGGATCACCAGACCACCAAGGGTGTCGGCGACGTCTTCCGCAGCGCCATCGGTCACAAGAACACCCAGTGCTGGTTCAACGTCGAGGTCGGTACGCACATCACCCACGACGAACTCCTCGCACACCACCACGCCGTGATCTATGCGGTCGGCGCATCGAGCGACCGTCACCTCGGCGTGCCCGGCGAGGACCTCGCGGGTTCCCACGCCGCCACAGAATTCGTCGCCTGGTACAACGGCCATCCCGACTACGCCGACCGGCAGTTCGACCTGTCCGGGGAGCGCGCCGTGATCATCGGCAACGGCAACGTCGCACTCGACGTCGCACGCGCCCTGGTGATGAACCCGGACGATCTCGCCCGCACCGACATGGCCGAGCACGCAGTCGAAGCACTGCGGAACTCGAACATCCGCGAGGTGGTCGTCGTCGGTCGTCGTGGTCCGGCACAGGCCGCGTACACCAATCCCGAATTGCTCGCCCTCGGGCAGCTCGACGGTATCGATGTCATCGTCGATCCGGCCGAGATCGAACTCGACGCGGCCAGCCAGGCACTCCTCGACGACCCCGACGTCGAACCGCGGATCGCCCTCAAGATGCGTCAGGTCGAGGGGTACGCACAGGCTGCCCCGAACCCCGGCAACAAGCGCATCGTGCTGCGGTACCTCGCATCGCCGGTCGAGATCGCGGGCGAGGGCAGAGCCGAGTCGATCACCATCGAACGCAACGAACTCGTCGAAGCCGACGGCAGGCTGGAAGCCCGGCCCACCGGCGAGACCGAGACACTCACCACCGGCCTCGTGCTCCGCTCGATCGGATACCGCGGCACCCCCGTCGACGGCCTTCCGTTCGACGAGAAGCGGGGCGTCATCCCGAACGAGGCGGGAAAGGTCGTGGATCTCGACACCGGCAACCCCGTCCCCGGTGTCTACACCGCGGGATGGATCAAGCGCGGTCCGAGCGGTGTGATCGGCACCAACAAACAGTGCTCGGCGGAGACCGTCGCGCAACTCGTCGACGACTTCATCGCCGGTCGACTCGCCGAACCTGTCGCGGATCGGGAGAAGCTCGACGCACTGGTCGCCGAACGCCGCCCCGAATACGTCGACTACAAGGGTTGGCAGGCCATCGACAAGCAGGAACGCGCCCGCGGCAAGGCGGCCGGCAGGTCGCGCCTGAAGTTCGTCTCGGTCGAGGAATTGCTTGCGGCATCACGGCCCGAGGCCTGATCGCGCACTGGCTCTACCCACGCTGAGCGAATGTATCGTTCGTCTCCTTCAATAGATCGAACGATACATTCGCTCAGCTCCCGAATTGCTCGATGTCGGGTCGGTGTGTGTAATGACGAGGTACGCCAGTGCCGCGGTCGGGGATGGAAAACGCGGCGCACCGTCGAATGATGGGTAATTTATCGATGTCTGTGAAGCAGTCCATGCCCAAGAGTCGTCACCGTGTCGCGCGCCGGGTCGGCCGCTTCGTCGCCGCCCTCACGGGTGCCGGCGCAGTCGCACTTGCGATGGCGGGCCCCGTGGCTGCCGCGCCGCTGTGGCCGGGTGGACCGGAGGCGCCGAGCGTCGAAGACCTGATCGAGGGTCTCGCACCGGCGGTCCCGGGCGCACCGCAACTCCCGACCCCGCAGCAGGCGGCGCCGTTCTCGGACCCGTCTGTGAACCCGTCCTCCGGTGAAACGGTCGGTGTCGCGCAGCCCGTCATCATCCGGTTCAACGAACCGGTCGGCGACCGGGCTGCCGCCGAACGCGCAATCAAGATCACCTCGACGCCGGCGGTCGGTGGCCACTTCTACTGGGCGTCGGATCAGCAGGTGCGGTGGAAGCCGTACGAGTTCTGGCCCGCACACACCACCGTCGACGTCCGGGCAGGCGGCTCGCACTCGTCGTTCACGATCGGCGACGCGCTCGTGACCGTGGCCGACGACACCACCAAGACGATCACCGTCACCCGTAACGGTGAGGTGGTCCGGACCATGCCGACCTCGTTCGGCAAGCCCGGCTACGAAACCCCGAACGGCACCTACATCGTCGGTGACAAGTTCCGCGAGATGTACATGGATTCGTCCACGTACGGCGTGCCCGTCGACGACCCCGAGGGCTACCGCACCTACGTCGAGTACGCCACGCGGATGTCCAACAGCGGCATCTTCATCCATGCCGCCCCGTGGTCCGAATGGGCGCAGGGAAACACGAACACAAGCCACGGCTGCCTCAATGTGAGCACCGCCGACGGCCAGTGGTTCTACGACAACGCCCGTAAGGGCGACCCGGTGATCGTGCAGAACACTGCGGGCGGTGTCCTCAACGGCTGGGACGGCCTCGGAGACTGGAACCTCTAGCGAGCGCTGCGCTTCCGCCCCCTACCTCAGTTGAGCGAATGTATCGTCCGATCGATCTACGGAGACGAACGATACATTCGCTCGGAAGGGTAGGGGGCGTCTTCTTGCCGTAACCGTCTGTTCGCCGGTGGCGTCCAGACTTCCCCGGTGCCACCGAGTCCGGAACGAACCCTGCCGCAGACGACCCGCGGTCTACGCGGCCGTCCGTGGACCGACTACGCGCTGTTCGCAGTGCTCGTCGGACCCAACCTTGCACTGTTGATCCTGTTCACCTATCGCCCCCTGGTGGACAACATCAGGCTCTCGTTCTTCGAATGGAACATCGCCAGTCCTGCCTCGAGGTTCATCGGCTTCGACAACTACCGAGAATGGTTCGGTAGGTCCGACACCTGGCAGATCGTGGGAAACACGATCGTCTTCACCGCGGCTGCCGTCATCGGCTCGATGGTGATCGGCCTCGGTCTCGCCCTGCTCCTCGACCGGAAACTTCTCGGGCGCAACCTCGTCCGCTCCGCACTGTTCGCGCCGTTCGTCATCTCCGGCGCCGCTATCGGAGTTGCCTTCCAGTTCGTCTTCGACCCGAATTTCGGTCTCGTCCAGGATGTTCTGGCCCGGGTCGGGATCGAATCGCCCAATTTCTACCAGGACCCGACCTGGGCGTTGGTGATGGTGACACTCACTTATCTGTGGAAGAACCTCGGCTACACCTTCGTGATCTATCTCGCCGCGCTGCAAGGCCTGCGTCCCGAACTGAGCGAGGCTGCGGCGATCGACGGGGCGTCGGGTTGGGCCACCTTCCGCAAGGTCATCCTCCCGCAGCTGCGTCCCACCACCTACTTCCTGTCGATCACTGTGCTGCTCAATTCGTTCCAGGTGTTCGACATCATCAACGTGATGACCCGCGGCGGCCCGCTCGGCACCGGCACCACCACGATGGTGTACCAGATCTACGACGAATCCTTCCGCAACTTCCGCGCGGGCTACGGGGCGACCGTCGCCACCATCATGTTCCTGGTGCTGCTCGTGGTGACCGTCTATCAGGTGCGCATCATGGACCGAGGAGACCAGAAGTGACCGCGCTCGCCGACCGCCCCGTCGTCCACGCCGAACTCGAAACGTTGCCGGCACGCACCTACGCGCGACGCGATCGTCCGGTGAAGATGCTCGGCTACGCGGCCATGCTGTGTGTCCTGATCGTCGTGGCGCTGCCCCTGTACTGGATCGTGGTGACCTCCTTCAAGGATCGCCCGGACATCTACACGATTCCGGTGACCTGGTGGCCGGCCGCATTCCATCCCCAGAACTACTCCGAGGCCGTCCGATCCGTCGACTTCGCGGCGTTCTTCCGTAACTCGGTGATCATCACGTCGATCCTTGCGAGCGTGAAGTTCGTCCTCGGGGTCCTCAGCGCGTACGGGTTGGTGTTCCTGCGTTTCCCAGGTAAGAACTTCGTGTTCCTCGGGATCATCGCTGCTCTCATGGTGCCCAACCAGATCACCGTCATCTCCAACTACGCGCTGGTCGCGGAATGGGGGTGGCGCAACACATTCCAAGGGATCATCGTTCCTCTTGCGGGTGTCGCATTCGGTACCTTCCTCATGCGCAATCATTTCCTGTCGATCCCGGCCGAGATCATCGAGGCCGCACGGATGGACGGCGCAGGCCCGTTCCGGTTGCTGTGGCGGGTCGTGCTCCCGGTGTCGGGTCCGACGATGGTGGCGTTCGCGATCATCACCGTGGTCAACGAGTGGAACGAGTATCTCTGGCCGTTCCTCATGGCAGACGACGCGTCCGTTGCGCCGCTGCCCATCGGACTGACGCTGCTTCAGAACAACGACGGCGTCACCAACTGGGGTCCGGTCATGGCGGGCACGTTGCTCGCGATGCTGCCGATCCTTGTGGTTTTCCTTCTCCTGCAACGACACATGATCAAGGGCCTCACCTCCGGTGCGGTCAAGGGCTGAACACTCAGGGAGCGAAGTAATGGGTATCGACATCAGGAATGTGAACAGGCGCGGTTTCCTTGGCCTGACCGGCCTTGTCGCGACGAGTGCAGCGCTGGCCGCGTGCGCGGGTACCGGGGGCGGTTCGGGAAGTTCCTCCGGCACATCGGGTGCGGCGGCGTCCGGTGACGCGACCACCATCAACTTCTGGTCCAACCACCCCGGAAAATCCATGGAGGTCGAGAAGGAACTGATCGGTCGCTTCCACGCGCAGAATCCCGACCTGACGGTCAACTTGGTCGACGGGGGCAAGAACTACGAGGAGGTGTCGCAGAAGTTCAACGCGGCACTGTCCGGTGGCGACCTGCCGGACGTCGTCGTCCTGTCCGACGTGTGGTGGTTCAACTACGCCATCACCGGCGCCATCGCACCGCTCGACGATCTGTTTTCGACTGTCGGCGTCGACACCGACGACTATGTAGACGCTCTCCTCGCCGATTACCTTTATGAGGGAAATCATTTCGCTATTCCCTACGCTCGTTCGACGCCGCTGTTCTACTACAACAAGGACGTGTGGGCCCAGGCCGGGTTGCCCGACCGCGGCCCCGAGTCGTGGGCGGAGTTCGACGAGTGGGGACCGCGCATCCAGGAGGTCGTCGGCGGCGGCAAGTGGGCGCACGGGTGGGGCAATGCTGCGGACTACCTCGGCTGGACGTTCGAGGGCCCGATCTGGACTTTCGGCGGCGCCTACTCCGACGGTTGGGACCTGTTGTTCACGGATTCGAAGACGATCGAGGCCGGCACCTTCCTGAAGGACATGATCCACACCAAGAAGTACGCGTCCGTCTCGAACGACATCGCCAACGACTTCTCGGCCGGTCTCCTCGCGTCCACGATTGCGTCCACCGGCGACCTGTCGGGCATCACCAGCAACGCCGCCTTCGACTTCGGCACTGCTTTTCTACCCGCACCCGAGGGGCCCGGATGCCCGACCGGTGGTGCGGGCCTGGCGATCCCGTCCGGTATCTCCGACGAGCGCAAGGCCAACGCGTTGAAGTTCGTCGACTTCGTCACCAACGGCGACAACACGGCATACTTCTCGCAGACCACCGGATACATGCCGGTCCGTAAATCCGCGGTCGAGAACGCCGAGATGAAGAAGTATCTCGACGAGAACCCCAATGCGCGCACCGCTGTCGACCAGCTCGCGGTCACTCGTTCGCAGGACTACGCCCGGGTGTTCGTTCCCGGCGCAGACCAGGTCATCGGCACCGGACTCGAGAAGATCGCCCTCCAGAACGCCGATGTCGCTGCAACATTCGCGGAGGTTCAGGACCAGCTTCAGCAGATCATCGATCGCCAGATCGCTCCGAACCTGTAAGCGCACATTCACAGACAGAGGTAGGACCCAGTGGCCCAGATCAGTTTTCGGAACGTCACGCACCGCTATCCCGGTTCGGACCGCCCGTCGGTCGATTCGCTCGACCTCGAGATCGCGGACGGCGAATTCCTGGTGCTGGTGGGTCCGTCCGGATGCGGGAAGTCGACGAGCCTGCGTATGCTCGCCGGTCTTGAGGCGATCGACTCCGGCCGCGTCGAGATCGGTGGGTGCGACGTGACGGGGTTACCGCCCAAGGCGCGGGATGTCGCGATGGTGTTCCAGAACTACGCGCTGTACCCGAACATGACGGTGGCCGAGAACATGGCGTTCGCGTTGCAGAACGCCGGGGTGAAGAAGCCGGAACGCACGAAGCGTGTGCTCGAGGCCGCCAAGATGCTCGAACTCGACGCGCTGCTCGACCGCAGACCGGGCAAGCTCTCGGGCGGCCAGCGTCAGCGAGTAGCCATGGGCCGAGCCATTGTTCGACATCCGGCGGTGTTCTGCATGGACGAACCGTTGTCGAACCTCGACGCGAAACTGCGGGTGAGCACTCGCGCCCAGATCGCCGAACTGCAGCGCAGGTTGGAAACGACCACGGTGTATGTCACCCACGACCAGGTCGAGGCGATGACGATGGGCGATCGGGTCGCGGTGCTCGACGGCGGACGCCTGCAGCAGGTCGCGACGCCGCGCACGCTCTACGATGATCCCGTCAACACTTTCGTGGCGGGGTTCGTCGGGTCGCCGGGAATGAACCTCGTCGAGGTTCCCGTGCTGGACGGATCAGCGAAGCTCGGTGAGCTGCAGGTTCCGACGCCCCGGTCGCTCGACTCGGGTCGCGTGGTGTTGGGAGTCCGGCCTGAGTCATGGACGTCGGTCGGTGCCTGGCGCAAAGGGTCATGGACCGTGCGGGTCGTCCTCGTCGAAGAGCTCGGCGCCGAGTCGTTCGTCCACGCGGTATCTACGGGTCCGACCGACGAGATCGGGAAAGTCGTCGTCCGTTGGGATCGACGCACTCCCGTTGCGGAGGGTGAAGAGATCCACCTGGTTCCGAAACCCGGTGAAGTCTTCTTCTTTTCGGCAGAGACCGGACTTCGCATCGGATCATGACGGAGTGGGAACCGCGGCGAGCGCCAGTTTGTCTCCGTAGAGAGCATGTTGGTCGTCATCGAGCCCGGAGTCGGTGACGATGGTGTCCACCTCGTCGAGTGCTGCCACCTTCGCGAGGGCGCGTCGACCGAACTTGGCGTGGTCGGCAACCACCACTGTGTGTGCGGCAGCGGAGATCAAGGCCCGTTTGATGGGAACTTCGAGGGTGTTGTTGTTGGTGATTCCGGCGGCGGGCTCGATCGCGTCCGCACCCAGGAACGCCCAGTCCGCCGAATAGTGCGACATGAACCGGACGGCATGGTCGCCGATGAGTGTGTAGACGGATCCGAGCAGCTCGCCACCGGACACCAGCAACCGGACATCGGGAAACGACGCGACGAACTTTGCGATGCGGAGATCGTTCGTGAGCACGGTCAGCGACGACCTCTCGCGCAGCGCGACCGCGATCTCGTAGGTGGTGGACCCGCTGTCGAGAACGACGCTGTCGCCGTCGGACACGAGTGCGGCCGCGACCGACGCGATCGCCGATTTCTCGGCGCGGCGCACGTCCTGTTTGAGCACGTACGGGACTTCGAAGGATGCACCGTCTATCGCTTTCGCGCCGCCGTGGGTGCGTTCGACCTTGCCGTCGCGTGCCAGCGCGTCGAGGTCGCGCCGGATGGTGGAGGAATCGACGCCGAGTGCCGCCGACAATGTCTTCGCGTCGACGTATCCGTCGGCGAGTACTCGAGTGAAGATGTCACGTCGCCGTGCGCTCGCGGACACGAATGCTCCTCGGATCGGTACATCGGTGTGGGATGGTCGAGACCGAGTCACTGCTCGATCGGTGACGACCATAGCGCACCGACACGCAGAATGCGCATAGATATTGACACTGATGCACGAAAGTGTGCATGATTTCGAGCAGAACGTGCGCGTTCTCGCGCAGGTCTATTTGAGAGCCGTCAAGTTTCGAAGATCGTGAAGTTTTGCCGAGAACGTGAAATTTACCAAGCACACTGGAACCGCCGAGGTTGCCGCAGTGACCTCGGACGACCGGATACGACGTTGTCTTTCGGAGGTCACACGCAATGCTCAAGTTGGGATACAAGGCGTCGGCGGAGCAGTTCGGCCCGCGGGAACTCGTGGAGTTGGGGGTGCTCGCCGAGGCGCACGGGATGGATTCGGCGACGGTGTCGGATCACTTCCAGCCGTGGCGGCACAACGGGGGTCATGCCCCATTCTCGTTGGCGTGGATGACCGCGGTCGGGGAACGTACCGAGCGGTTGCAGTTGGGGACCTCGGTGCTCACGCCGACGTTCCGGTACAACCCGGCGGTGATCGCGCAGGCGTTCGCGACGATGGGGTGCCTGTATCCGGGGCGGGTGTTCCTGGGGGTGGGGACCGGTGAGGCGCTCAACGAGATCGCGACCGGGTACAGCGACGCGTGGCCGGAGTTCAAGGAGCGGTTCGCGCGTCTTCGGGAGTCGGTGCGGTTGATGCGGGAATTGTGGACCGGTGATCGTGTCGATTTCGACGGTGAGTTCTACAAGACGGTGGGGGCGTCGATCTACGACGTGCCCGAGGGCGGTATTCCGGTCTACATCGCGGCGGGTGGCCCGGTGGTGGCGCGGTATGCGGGCCGCGCGGGGGATGGGTTCATCTGTACTTCGGGTAAGGGCATGGAGTTGTACACCGACAAGCTGTTGCCTGCGGTGGCGGAGGGCGCGGCGAAGGCGGAGCGTGATGTCGCGTCGGTGGACAAGATGATCGAGATCAAGATTTCGTACGATACGGATCCTGATCTGGCGTTGGAGAACACTCGGTTCTGGGCGCCGTTGTCGTTGTCGCCGGAGCAGAAGCATTCCATCGAGGATCCGATCGAGATGGAGGCGGCGGCGGATGCGTTGCCGATCGAGCAGGTGGCGAAACGGTGGATTGTGGCGTCGGATCCTGATGTGGCGGTGGAGCAGGTGAAGGCGTACGTGGATGCGGGGTTGAATCATCTGGTGTTCCATGCGCCGGGTCATGATCAGCGGCGCTTTCTGGAGTTGTTCGAGCGGGATCTGGCTCCTCGTCTGCGCGCTCTGGCCTGATCGGACGGAGGAGCGAGATGACTTCGGTTGCACAGAATGTGACAACCCTTCCACAGTGGCGGGCCCTCGAGGCCCATCGCGACGACGTCGGGTCGGTGCACCTGCGTGAATTGTTCGCCGCCGATCCGGGGCGGGTGGAGGCGATGACCGTCGCCGCTGCGGACCTGATGGTCGACTACAGCAAACACCGGATCACCACCCGCACCGAGGAACTGCTGCTCGACCTTGCGCGCGCGACCGGCGTGGAGGCCGCACGCGACCGGATGTTCGCCGGAGAACACATCAACGTCACCGAGGACCGGGCAGTGCTGCACACTGCGCTGCGGCTGCCGCCGACCGCGCAGTTGACGGTCGACGGACAGGACGCGGTCGCCGACGTGCACGAGGTGCTCGGGGTGATGGGCGACTTCACCGATCGTGTCCGCGACGGGCGGTGGCGCGGAGCGACCGGCGAGAAGATCGCGATGGTGGTCAACATCGGGATCGGAGGGTCGGATCTGGGCCCTGTGATGGTGACGCGCGCACTGCGGCACTACCACGACGGCCCGCGGGTGCGGTTCGTGTCGAACGTCGACCCGGCCGATCTCACGACGGCGCTCGATGGCCTTGATCCGGCGACGACGTTGTTCATCGTGGCGTCGAAGACGTTCTCGACGGTGGAGACGCTGACCAACGCGACCGCGGCAAGGCGCTGGCTGGTTGCGAAACTCGGGGAAGGTGCAGTGCCGGCGCATTTCGTCGCGGTGTCCACGCATGCGCAACGGGTCGCCGAGTTCGGCATCGATCCGGTCAACATGTTCGGCTTCTGGGACTGGGTCGGTGGCCGGTATTCGCTCGGGTCGGCCATCGGGCTGTCGGTGATGTGCGCGATCGGCCGAGAGCAATTCGGTGAATTGCTCGACGGTTTCCACCGCATCGACACCCACTTCCGCACCGCACCTCTCGAGGAGAACACTCCGATCCTGCTGGGTCTTCTCGGCGTGTGGTACACGAGTTTCCTCGGCGCGCAATCACGTGCTGTGTTGCCCTATTCCAATGACCTCGTGCGTTTCCCGGCCTACCTGCAGCAACTGACCATGGAGTCGAACGGCAAGTCGGTGCGCTCCGACGGCACTCCTGTGGGTTGTGCGACCGGTGAGATCTTCTGGGGTGAACCGGGTACGAACGGGCAACACGCCTTCTATCAACTACTGCACCAGGGAACGCACCTGGTGCCTGCGGATTTCATCGGATTCGCCGCGTCGACGGAAGATCTGCCGACCGCAGACGGAACCGGAAGCATGCACGACGTGCTCATGGCGAACTGTTTCGCGCAGTCGAAGGTGATGGCGTTCGGACGCACCGCAGACCAGGTACGGGCCGACGGCACGCCCGAAGAGTTGGTGGCACACAAGGTGATGCCCGGGAATCAGCCGTCGACGACCATCCTTGCGTCGAAGTTGACACCGTCGACCCTCGGGCAGTTGATCGCGCTGTACGAGCATCAGGTGTTCGTCCAGGGCGTGGTGTGGGGGATCGATTCGTTCGACCAGTGGGGCGTGGAGCTGGGCAAGATGCAGGCAACACAACTGCAGCCGGCGCTGTTCGGTGACGGTGATCCGACGACAGGTGATGCCTCCACCGACGCCCTCATCCGAAGCTACCGCGAGATGTCGAAGGGAGAGTGACCCCGTGCCCGCTCTGAAACTCCTCAAACTTCCGATCCCGGTGGCGGAGTCGTGGGACTGGCAGATGGACGCGGCGTGCCGCGACGTGGACGGTGCACTCTTCTTCCACCCCGACAACGAGCGTGGCGAGCCGCGGGAAGAGCGGATCGCGGCCGCGAAGCAGATCTGCGAGTCGTGCCCGGTGCGCATGCAGTGTTTGCGCTATGCGCTGGAATCCGGTGAACGATACGGGGTCTGGGGCGGCATGACCGAAGAGGAACGGACGGCCGCGCGCAGACGGCGAATGGTCCGGTAGTTCCCGAAATGCAACGGCACCGAGTGAGGTTCACTCGGTGCCGTTCTGGATGAGTCTGCTGGTCAGTCCTTGTCGAGGAACAGATCCCACTGCGGGTTGTCGCCGCCGCCGTAGCGCGACAGATCAGTGACGCCCGCTGCAGTGAGTACATCGGCGTCGATGAAGCACTTGCCGCTGGTGGTTTCTGCCGGGCTCGACAGGATCTCGACTGCGGCGTCGGCCATGATCTCGGGGCTGCGCGACGACGACAGCAGGTGATCGCCGTCCTGCATGTTCGCGACCGCGGAGGTGGCGATGTACGTCTCCGGCCAGAGGCAGTTCGCAGCGATTCCGGCCTCGGCGTACTCGGCGGCGAAACCCAGTGTCAACAGGGACATTCCGTACTTGGACAGGGTGTATGCGGGATGCGCGCCCAGCCAGTACGGGTTCATGTTGATCGGCGGGGCGATCGTGAGGATGTGCCCGTTCTCGGACTTGCGGAGATGCGGCAGTGCTGCCTTCGTGAGGAGGAAGGTGCCGCGGCAGTTGATCTCCTGCATGAGGTCGTACTTCTTCGCCGACAACTTCTCGGTCGGTTCGGTTCCGATCGCGCTCGCATTGTTGACGCACATGTCGATGCCACCGAATCGCTCGACGGCGGTGTCGACGAGGCGCTGCACGTCTTCTTCTTTACGCACGTCGCCGACGATGGCAACGGCCTTGCCGCCTGCTGCTTCGATGTCGGCGACGGCTGTGTGGACGGTACCCTGCAGCTTCGGGTGGGGTTCGGCGGTCTTGGCCAGGAGCACCACGTTCGCGCCCTGTGTGGCGGCAGCGACGGCGATCGCAAGTCCGATGCCGCGGCTGGCGCCGGACACAACCATCGTGCGGTCGCGAAGTGCATGCTGGCTCGTCATCGTTCTCCCTGATCGGATTCGTGGGGCTTGTTCGTTCTCACCGATGATATTGGCATTCTCATTTTCTGCAAGTAAGGTATCCGGCGTGAGCGATATCGTGGAAACCTCGTCCGGGATCCCGCTCGATCCGGTTTACGGGTCGGGGGATCAAGAGCGTGAACTGCCCCTGCCGGGCAAGTTCCCCTTCACTCGTGGAAACTTCGCCTCCGGCTACCGGGGCCGACTGTGGACATTCCGTCAGTATTCGGGCTTCGGCACCGCCGAAGAATCCAACCGCCGTTACCGTTACCTGCTCGACCAGGGTGGCACCGGGCTTTCGGTTGCGTTGGATCTGCCCACTCAGTGCGGCTACGACTCCGATGACCCCGAGGTCACCGAAGAGGTCGGTCGCGTCGGTGTCGCCGTCGACACCCTCGCCGACGCCGAGATTCTCTTCGACAGCATTCCCCTGGACAAGATCAGCACGAGTTTCACGATCAACGGCACCGCCGCGATCCTGCTGGCCTTCTACGTGGCCGCCGCCGAACGCAAGGGTGTGCCGCGCGAGAAGCTCACCGGCACCATCCAGAACGACATTCTGAAGGAATACGCGTCCCGCGGTACGTGGATCTGGCCGCCCGAGCCATCCCTGCGACTGATCGCCGACACGATCGAGTTCTGTGCCGCCGAAGTCCCGCGGTTCAACGCGATCTCGGTGGCCGGCGCGCATTTCCGCGATGCCGGAGCCAACGCGGTTCAGGAGATGGCGTTCACTCTCGCAGACGGCGTCACCTATTGCGACACCGTGGTCGAACGCGGCCGCATGACCATCGACCAGTTCGCGCCGCAGATCTCGTTCTTCTTCTACACCCATGGCGACTTCTTCGAAGAGATCGCCAAATACCGTGCCGGACGGCGGCGTTGGGCAACGCTCGTCCGCGAGCGTTACGGCGCGACCACCGACAAGGCCTCGATGTTCCGGTTCGGCTGTGTCGCCGGCGGTGCCTCGCTCTATGCGCCGCAGGCTCAGAACAACCTCGTGCGCGTGGCCTACGAGTCCATGGCTTCGGTGCTCGGTGGCGTCCAGTCGATGTTCACCGCGGCGTGGGACGAGCCGTTCGCGCTGCCGAGTGAGGAATCCGCGACGCTCGCGCTACGCACACAGCAGATTCTGGCCTACGAGACCGGCGTGACCCGAGTGGCCGATCCTCTCGGCGGGTCCTACTTCGTCGAAGCGCTCACCGACCGCACCGAAGAGCGCATCGTCGAGATCATGACAGACCTCGAACAGCACGGCGGTATGGTCCGTGCCATCGAGGACGGGTACCTCCAGGGTCTCATCGCCGACGAGGCGTACAAGATCCACAAGGAGATCGAGGCCGGAGAACGACCCGTCGTCGGCGTCAACAAGTTCGTCTCCGACGAACCGGCCCCGGAGATATCCACCTACGAACTCGATGCCGAAGGCCGCGAGATGCAGCTGAAGCGTCTCGCGAAGGTGAAGGCAGAACGTGACCCCGAGGCCGTGCGCAGCACCCTCGCAGCCCTGTCCCGCGCAGCGGAAGGAACCGACAATCTGATGCACTCCCTGATCGACTGCGCCAACGCCTACTGCACCGTCGGCGAAATGGTGTCCGCACTGAAGTCCGTGTGGGGCGAATTCCAGCAGCCGGTGGTGTTCTGATGGCCGCCCGCATTCTCGTCGCCAAGCCCGGCCTCGACGGACACGATCGCGGCGCCAAGATCGTCGCGCGTGCACTGCGCGACGCAGGCTTCGAAGTGATCTACACCGGAATCCGCCAGAAGGTCGAGGACATCGTGTCCATCGCCCTTCAGGAAGATGTCGAGGTCGTGGGTCTGAGCATTCTGTCGGGCGCGCACGTCGCGCTGACGACGAAGGTCGTCGAGGCCTTGCGTGCAGCGGATGCCGGCGATATCGACGTGGTCGTCGGCGGCACCATTCCCGCGTCCGACGTCCCCAAGCTTCTCGAGGCCGGGGCCGCGGCGGTGTTCCCGACCAGCACACCACTCGACGTTCTGGTCGCCGGGGTACGCAAACTGACCGAGAACGCGGACCGCGCGTAGGCCGTTCCCGAGCCCGGTCATCGAGCGCGACACCGGGCCGCGCAGAGGACAGAACTTCGTCGGAAACTTGGAGGTATCGTGCGGATCGGAGTGATGGTCGGACCCGAGCAGGGGGACACCAGCCGCAAGGTCGACCGGATGTTGAAAGATGTCGAATGGGCGGAGGCCGCCGGATTCGACACCGTGTGGGTTCCGCAGATCCCCACCGACTTCGACGCATTGACGGCCATCGCCCTCATGAGCACGAGGACGAGCCGAATCGAGATCGGTACTGCCGTGGTGCCTCTCCAGGCACAGCACCCGGTGCACCTGGTGCGCCAGGCGCTGTCCACCCACGCTGCGCTGAACGGACGACTCGCGCTCGGTGTCGGCCCGTCCCACCATTGGATCGTGCAGGACATGCTCGGCCTGCCCTACGAGAAGCCCGCCAAGTTCACTCGGGACTACATCGACGTGCTCGGCGCCATCAAGGATCTGCCCGGTTCGATCGACGTCGAGAACGACACGTTCACCGTGCACAACCCCCTCGATATCGGACCTGTGGCACCGATGCCCCTCTTGGTTGCCGCGCTGGGGCCCGTCATGCTGAAGATCGCCGGTGAACGCGCCGACGGAACCATCCTGTGGATGGCCGACGAACGTGCGATCGGCGAGCACATTGTTCCGCGCATCACCAAGGCTGCCGCAGAAGCCGGACGTCCCGATCCTCGGATCGTTGCGGGCGTCCCGGTGTGCCTGTGCGCGCCGGGTGAAGAGGACACGGCGCGTGAGCGAGCCAATCGGATCCTCGCCGAGGCCGAGATCTCGCCGAACTACCAGCGGCTGCTCGAGCAGGGTGAGGCGAAGGACATCGGCCAGATGGCCATCGTCGGCGACGAGAAGGCGATCCTCGCCGGGTTCCGCCGCTACCGCGATGCCGGCGTGACCGATCTGTCGATGCGCCTGCTGCCCATCGGCAACAACCGCGACGAACTGGTCGCGTCGAAGTACCGCACCCGTGAGGTCGTCGCCGAGCTCGCGAAGGAACTTCGGTGAAGGTGGACCCGCACGCGGGTGTGACAACGGACCCGCCCGCGGGTGCGAACGCCGGTCCACTCGCGGGTATTCGGATCCTCGAGGTCGGCCACATCCTCGCCGGACCGTACGCGACGATGATGCTCGCTGATCTCGGGGCCGAGGTCACGAAGATCGAACCACCGACGGGCGATCTGTCGCGGCAGGTCAGCGACGCGTACTTCGCGAGCCTCAACCGGGGTAAGCGGAGTATCTGCCTCGATCTGACTACTGAGGAGGGCCGGCTCAGGCTCGGTGAGCTCGCCGCCGAATCACATGCTCTGCTGGTCAATCTCAAGCCGTCGGCGATCCGAAAGTACGGGCTGACCTACGACGCACTGCGCCGGTTCAACGACAAGATCGTCTGTGTCGCGCTCACCGGGTACGGCCTCGCAGAGGGTGACGATCCCGCATTCGACTACGTCATCCAGGCGGTGACGGGCGTTGCCGATCTCACCGGCGATCCCGCAGGCCCACCGACGCTGCCCGGGTACTCGGCGGCCGACAACTCGACCGGTCTGACGGCCGCGCTCGGTCTGCTGGCTCAGATCGTGTCGGGTCGCGGCGGTCAGGTGGAGGTGTCGCTGCGCGACGTCATGCTCTCGCAGCTCAACTACCGCGCCTCCGCATTTCTCAACGAAGGTACCGCGCCGCGTCGCATGCCGAGCGGGGCGCACTCGTACTACGTTCCGGCGCAGCTGTTCCCGACGTCCGACGGCACGTTGGCACTGTTCATCACACACGACGGGTTCTGGCGCACTTTCGCTGCCGAAGCCGGCGTCGAGGGCTTCGCGACGATGGCCGAGCGTGCGGCGAATCGGGACGAGGTACTTGCCGTGGTCACCGAAGTACTCGCCGGCGACACTGCCGCTGGGTGGGAATCCCGGTTGCGTCCCTTGGGTGTGCCCGCCGCCGCGGTCCGGTCGCTGCCGGACGCGCTCGAGGCCACGCCGGGCATGGTGGTGGAGGCCGGTGACTTCCGCCTCGTCGGCAGCCCCATCCGAATCGATGGTTACGAGCCCGAATACGGTGCGCCGCCGCGGTTGGGGGAGCACGGCACACTCCCCGTCGGATGACCGGAGTCGTCGGTCGCAACAAAGCAGCACATCGATGGCCTCCAACGGAACCCGTTGGAGGCCATCGATCTACTACACGGTCCTACTCGTACCGCACCTTGATGGAGCAGTCCGGTACGGCCTGGCACGTGAGGGTGTAGCCGTCGGCGATCTCGTCGTCGCTGAGCGCATCGTTGACGCGCATGGTGGCGCTGCCGTCGGTGATCTTCGCGATGCACGTCGCGCAGTTGCCTGCCTCGCATGAGAACGGGGGTGCCAGGCCCGCGCGGCGTGCGCTTTCGAGGAGCGTTTCTCCGGGGTTCAGCGGAACCGACACGCGCTGGCCTCCCAGGCGGATCGACACGGTGCCCTCGATGGGGGCGGCCGGAGTCGATGCCCCGGCCCCGGCAGCCCCGGCTTCCTCTGCGGCGTCGGCAGCCTTCACTGGCTCTGCGGCGGCGCCGAAGCGTTCGCTGTACACCTTGCCGGGTCCGGTGAGTGCAGACTCGATCATGTCCATGAAGGCCTCGGGTCCGCACAGGTATGCGTCGGATGCGGTGCTGCCGCCGACGAATTCCAGCGCACCCGCGGGGGTGAGCAGGCCCGAGTCGTCGTCGAAGTGGCGGACGACGGTGAGACGTCCGGCGTACTTCTCGACGAGTTCGTCGGTCAGAGCGTCGAAGATCGCCGAGTTGCGGTCGCGGTCGGCGATCAGGAGGCGAACGTGGCGATCGGTGGTGGCGAGCGTGCTCTTCGCGATCGACAGGAGCGGGGTGATGCCGCTGCCGCCTGCGAAGCCGATGAGGGGGCCTTCGCCTTCGCGGAGCAGGAAGGTGCCTGCCGGACGAGTGATCTCCACCTGATCGCCCTCGGCCACGTTGTCGTGCAGCCAGTTGGAGACCTTGCCTCCGGGGACCCGCTTGACGGTGGTCATCATCTCGGTGTCGGTCTCGGGGGCACTCGACATCGAGTACGACCGGTAGAGGTCGGTGCCGTCCACGTTGACCTTGAAGGTGCAGAACTGGCCTGCCTGGTAGGTGAACGGCCCGTCTACGGGCGCGAGCACGTAGGTACGGGCGTCGTCGGTCTCCTTCACGATCCGGGTAACGGTCGCGCGCTGGAACAAAGGTGGTCTCGCCATGGACCGTCTCCTCCTGGTATCGATATTCTGCTACTAGGAGAGTACTATTCTCTCCAGTGAGAGCGAAAGCTCCCGACCGAGATATTCGCAGGATGAGACGGGATCGTAAGGAACGGGGACATGGCCGACCGCACCGTGCTGGCCTTCGACCAGCAGGAATACAGCCGTGCGCGACTCGACGCGTTGGCTGCCGGTATGGCGGCGTCGCTCGAGCGGCGCGGCGTCGTACCCGGTGATCGAGTGGCGCTCATGTCGTCGAACCGGCCCGAGTTCGTCATCGCAGTGCTGGCCATCTGGCAGGCCGGCGCAGTCGTCGTGCTGATCAGTCCGGCGTGGAAGCGCACCGAGGTCGCGCACGCGCTCGAGGTCGGTGAGGTGGCCCATGCCGTCGGCGACAATTCGGTACTGACCGCACTGATGCCCACCCTCTGTCTCGATGATCCGATAGAGGAGGGCTTCCGGCCGCCCACACCGGCCGGTCCCGACGCCGACGCCGTGCTGGTCTTCAGTTCCGGCACCACCGGCCTCCCGAAAGCGGTCCGCCACACCCACGCATCGTTCGCCGCCGCGATCGAACACTGGCGCGACGCCCTGAAACTCACCGCCGCCGACCGCATCCAGATAGTCACGCCCCCGTCGCACATCCTCGGCCTGCTCAACATCGCGACCGTGCTCGACGTCGGTGCCTGGATGCGGCTGCACCGGCGCTTCGACCTCGACGCGATGCTGAGCCACATCGAGAGCGACCGCATCACCGTCGAGATGGCGGTCGCGCCGATCGCCCTTGCCATCGCGTCGCACCCGGATCTCGAATCCTTCGACCTGTCGTCGCTGCGCTACATCATGTGGGGTGCCACGCCCGTCACGCCGAGCGTCGCCGAGACCGTCACCCGCCGTACCGGGGTCCCCTGGGTGCCCGCGTACGGCGCGAGTGAAGTCCCCGTGATCGCCTGCAGCCCGATCGACGGCGCGCGCCTCGACAGCGTGGGACGCGCCGTGCCCGGCGTCGAGATGCGCGTCGTGTCGCTCGACACCGGCGCGGTGCTCGCCCCGTGCGGCACGGGCGACGCACTCGCCCCGGGCAACACAGGCGAGCTCCAGGTGCGCTCCGCGTCGATGATGGCCGGCTACCTACCCAGCACCACGACCGCCGACGCATTCGACGACGGCTGGTACCGCACCGGCGACGTCGGCAGCGTCGACACCGACGGCTGGGTGCGCATCACCGACAGATCCAAGGACATGATCAAGGTCAAGGGCTTCCAGGTGGCGCCCGCCGAGATCGAAACCGTCCTGTTCTCACATCCCGACATCGCCGACTGCGCGGTGTTCGGCGTCGACGACCCCTCCACCGGTGAAGCCGTCGTCGCTGCAGTCACGACCACCGCACCGATCACAGCCGACGAGATCATCGACCTTGTCGGAAGTACCCTCGCCTCGTACAAACGACCGAGCCGAGTGGTCTTCGTGCCCGAAATCCCGCGCCTGCCCTCCGGCAAGGTGTTGCGCCGAATACTCGAGGAGCGCCATGGACGTACGTCTGACCAATGAACAGCAGCAATTGCGCGACGCAGCCGCAAAACTCGCCGACGATCTGGGGCCGGGCTCGGTTCAGGACCTCGACGACGCGACACGTGTCGCGCGGCTGGAGAAGACGGTCGCCGCGGCCGGCTGGCGCGAACTGCGCTCCGACGGCGCCTCCGCCGTCGAGGTGGCCATCGTGGCAGAAGAATTCGGCCGAGGACTCGTAGATGTCCCGTTCCTCGGACCGGTCCTGGCCGATGACCTGCGACGACATCTCGCAGACGATCAGCAGACCTGGGCTATCGGCGTCGGCGATGATGCGTTCGACGCGACGGGCCTCACTCGCGCACTCGTGGTGCGCGACAACAGCATTCTTGCGGCAGACATCGGAGGACCGGCAGAGGGCGCAGACCTGACCCGCGCGTTCGCCACGCTGGTGGAACCGTACGAGCAGATCGGCGAACTGTCGGCCGAGCAGGTCGAGCGCGGATACGCGTTGGCGCTCGTCGCCACGTGCGCCGACCTCGTGGGAACCTCGCGCGGCGCCCAGGCGGCGGCCGTCGACTATGCCAAGCTGCGCGAGCAGTACGGCAACACGATCGGCTCGTATCAGGCTGTCGCGCACCTGCTCGCCGAGAGCGAGGCGCTCATCGAAGGCTCCATCAGCGTGCTGCGTCACGCGGCGTGGGCCGTCGACGAACTGACACCGGCCGAAGCAGTTCGCGCCGCAAAGATCGCGAAGATCTATTGCGCCCGTGCCGCACGCACGGTGTGCGAGACCGCCATCCAGGTGCACGGCGGTATCGGAAACACCTGGGAATGTATCGAACACGTATATCTGCGGCGGGCGCTGACGTCCACCGAACTGTTCCCCGTGAGCCTGGAGGAGATCGACCTTGGACTTTCGTGACTCGCCGGAAGAAGCCGCGTTCCGCACGCGGCTGCGCACCTGGCTCGCAGAGATAGCAGGCAAGTTCCCCACATCGGGCGACGAGTACTGGGCCAAACAGGGCGAATGGCATCAGGCTCTGTACGGAGCGGGATTCTTCGGATTGTCCTGGCCCAAGGAATACGGCGGCCAGGAACTCCCACCCGTCTTCGACGTGATCCTCGACGAGGAACTCGCGATCGCCGGTGCTCCGCCTCGGCCCAGCCTCGGCTATCTCGTGGTGGGCCTCGGACACCACGGCAGCAAAGAACTGCAGCAGCGCTTCCTGCCCGGAATGATCAACGGCACGCAGCGGTGGTGCCAGGGATTCAGCGAGCCCGATGCCGGCTCCGACCTCGCATCGCTCACCACCACCGCGACCCGCGACGGCGACGAATACGTCATCCACGGTCACAAGGTGTGGACGAGCTACTCCGACGTCGCCGATTGGTGCCTGCTGCTCGCGCGCACAGACCCGGATGCACCGCGGCACCGCGGCATCTCTGCTTTCATCGTCCCGATGAAGCAGCCGGGGATCGAGCAGCGGCCACTGAAGATGATCAGCGGTGTCACGAAGGAATTCGGCCAGGTTCTGTTCGACGGCGCCCGGGTGTCTGCTGATCAGATGGTCGGCAACCCCGGCGACGGCTGGCGCATCGCGATGACGGTGGTCGGGCACGAACGGGAACCGTCCACGCTCGGATTCGCGGCGCGTTACGGCAAACTCGTCCGCCAGCTCGCGGCCCGCACCGAAGGGCGTCCCCCGGAAGATCTCGCGTGGGCGGCAGTGCAGTCGGAGATGCTGCGCCTGCACGTGCGCCGCAGGCTGTCGGAACAGCTCGACGGCGTGAACCACGGATCCGAAGGCTCCCTCGACAAGTTACTCATGACCTGGGTGGATCAGTCGGTGGGGCATGCCGCACTGGCTGTCGCGGGTACCCGCGACACCGAACTGCTCGGCTCGTACATGTACAGCCGCGCGCAGTCGGTGATGGGCGGTACCTCGCAGATCCAGAAGAACATCATCGCTTCACGAATCCTCGGATTGGGGGTCTGACATGTACGACATGCCCGACGAAATCGACGTCCAGGCCGACGGTCCCCTCCGGATCATCACACTCAACCGGCCCGACGATCTCAATGCTGTCAACGATCCTCTGCACGAGGGACTTGCACGGCTGTGGCCGCGGCTCAGCGGCGACCGTGAAGCGCGCGTCGCGGTGATCACCGGTGCAGGCCGAGCATTCTCGGCAGGTGGCGATTTCGCGTATCTCGCCGAGCTGGCGCAGGATGCAGACCTGCGCGCCAAGACGATCCACGACGGACGGGAAATCGTGCTCGGGATGGCCCGGTGCCGAATTCCGGTGATCGCGGCCGTGAACGGACCTGCGGTGGGGCTCGGCTGTAGCCTGGTTGCGCTCAGCGACCAGGTCTTCATGGGTGAGAAGACGTACCTCGCCGACCCGCACGTGCAGGTCGGTCTGGTTGCGGCCGACGGTGGTCCGCTCACCTGGCCGTTGCAGATCAGTCTGTTGCAGGCCAAGGAGTTCGCGTTCACGGGTAAGCGGATCTCCGCCCAGCGGGCAGTCGAACTCGGCATGGCCAACCAGGTTGTTGCCGACCCGATGACCGAGGCGCTGGCATTCGCCAAGACCATTCTGGATCAGCCGCAGAAGGCGATCGAGGCGACGAAGCGTCTGCTCAACATCCACCTCGAGCGCGCGGTTCTCGCCGCTCTCGATTTTGCGATGAGCGCCGAGGAGATGACGTTCCAGAGTGATGACTTCCGGGCGAACATCGCGCGTCTCACCGCAGCCAAGAGCTGACGGAACCGTGTTGGGCCGTGTGAGGTCGCTGTCGTACTTTCATCCGGATCTGCGTGTCGCGGCGCTGTTGGCGCCGCGACGCGCGGTGACGCCGCGAACACTCGCGGTGATGCGTAGGCTCACGAAAGCGATCAAGGGAAACGACCCTGACGTCCACGTCCTGGAACCCGGTGTGGCGGTGCGGTATTTCCGTCCGCGTACACCGATGGGCGGCGAGCCGCGCCCGGCACTCCTGTGGATTCACGGCGGCGGCTATGTGTTCGGTCGGGCCGCCCAGGACGACGACCTGTGTCAGCGTTTCGCCGATCGGCTCGGTGCTGTCGTCGCGTCGGTCGACTACCGGCTGGCGCCGGAGCACCCGTATCCGATCCCGCTGGACGACTGCTTCCAGGCGTACCGATGGCTTGTGCATCGGCCGGAAGTGGATCCGACGAAGGTCGTGATCGGTGGTGCCAGCGCGGGTGGTGGTCTCGCCGCTGCGCTGGCGTTCGCCATCCGCGACAGCGACCTCGTACCGCCGGTGCTTCAGCTTCTCGTGTATCCGATGCTCGACGACCGCACCGATTCCGGACCGGACCACATGCGCATGTGGGACAAGGACTGCAACCGCTTCGGATGGTCGAGCTTTCTCGGGGAGGCTGATCCGTCGACTGCCGCGCCGGGACGGCGTACCGATCTGGCAGGGCTTCCGCCGGCATGGATCGGTGTCGGATCCAACGATCTGTTCGCGCTCGAAGATCGCGAGTATGCGGACCGTCTCGCCGAAGCCGGTGTTCCCTGCGAATTCCATGCGGTAGCGGGGGCTTTCCACGGATTCGATTCAGTCGCCGCCCGTAGTGGTGTCGCGCGGGAGTTCTTCGAGAAACAGTGTGTCGCTGTGGACAACGTGGTGTAAGACGACGGTTCGACCAATCGACGACGGTGCTTCCGGACCCACCGAGGTCCGGAAGCACCGTCGAGTCGGTTACGAGTTCGCGAGTTCGTAACGCCGGCGGTATTCCTCCTTGGAGGTTTCGCTGATGTCCACGTCCTTCGCCCGGGCACGCAGGGCGCCGACGGTGGCCTGCTCACGCGGAGTGTGCTCGAACGGATCCCAGCCGAAGAACCGCGCGGCGTTCTCGAAGGTGACCTTGTCGATCTCCGCGTCGGTGAGCCCGGACGCGACGAGTTCCTCCATCAGCACCTCCGGCGACCGCGGCCAGGTGGAATCCGAATGCGGGTAGTCGCATTCCCAGGCGATGGTGTCGATGCCGAGGCGCTCGCGGTTGTTCAGGCCGCTCGGTTCGGTGATGTAGCAGGCGAGGAAGTTCTTCTTCCAGACGTCGGTCGGTGTCATGCCCTTCGGCAGGAAGCTCGCACCGGTCCACGATTGGTTGACGATGTGGCGTTCGAGGCGGTCGAGCCACGGCGCGACCCAGCCGACGCCCCCTTCGCTCATGGCGACCTTGAGATCCGGGAACTTCTGGAACGCGCCGCTGAGCATCACGTCGGTGGCGGCGATCGTCGAGATCAGCGGGGTGAGGACCATCATGTCGTCGAGGTCGAAACCTTCGGGTCGCTTGACCAGGCTCATGCCGCCGCCGATGTGCAAGCTGAGCACGATGTTGTGGTCGACGCAGGCCTTGAAGATCGGGTCCCAGTAGCCGGATTTGAAGTCGGGGTAGCCGTCTCCGACGCCGTACGGGGTTTCGGGGATGGAGATGGAGCGACAGCCCATCGCGGCGAGCCGGTGGATCTCCTCGACGGATTCGTCGACGTCGTAGAAGGGGATGATGCCCAGGGGGATGAAGCGTCCGGGGTGGGTGTCGGGGACTTCGCCGACGACCCAGTCGTTGAACGCTTTCAACGCTGCGAGTGAGAGCTTCTTGTCGGGCAGGGTGGCGAGGTGGGTGCCTGCGAAGCCGGGGAAGGTGGCGAACAGGGTGGCGGCGAGGGTGCCGTTGGCGTCCATGTCGCGGACGCGTTGGTCCATGTCGTAGACGCCGGGTCGCATTTCGGCGTAGCCGGTGGGGTCCATGCCCCATTCCTTCTTGGGCCAGGAGACGACGGCGTTGAGCCCGGAGCTGCCGACGACGGAGCCTTGGAACAGCCATGCTTCGACGTCGGGGTTGCGGGGGTGGGTGGTCAGTGTCGGGGCGTGGTCCATGAGGCTCTTCGGGAAGTGCTTTTCGAAGATGTCGCGGGGTTCCACCACGTGGTCGTCGATGCTGACCATCACCATGTCGTCGATGTTCATCGAATTCCTCACTGTCGAACCGCTATCGGAGCGGCGAGTTCTTGTTCGTCGATCATGAGCTGAAGGGCGGCCAGGGTCTCGTCGAGTCCGGCGCCGATACGCGGGCCAGGAGTGAAGGTCGCCGGGAGTTGTCGTATTCCCTGAACGACTCCGATGGAATCGTGACCGTGCCGTCCCGGTCGCGTAGTCTGCATTCTAAGAATGTCCTTCCGAATGTGGAGAACCATAATCTCGAGCGGGTGATTCCGCAAGGTTCCTTGCGCGGTGTCGACGTTCGATTCCAGGACCGGCGACCGTCCGGTCCATGACGAAGGGGAGCAACTTGAAGGCATGGCAGTTCGAAGGAACCGGGAAGCCGATCTCACTGAACGAGGTGCCGGAACCGGTACCGGGACCCGGAGAGGTCGTCATCGATGTCAAAGCCGCCGGACTGTGTCACAGCGACGTCATGTACATGGAGGTCGGTGAGGCGAGCATGCCGTTCCTCCCGATGACCCAGGGGCACGAGAACGCCGGAGTCATCAGCGCACTCGGCGCAGGCGTCGAAGGGTGGAACCTCGGCGATGTCGTCGGAGTCTGCACATCCGGTGCCCGGCCACCGGCCGGAATGTTCACCCCAGGTGGATTCGCCGACAAGTTCCTCGCCGACGCCCGCGATCTCGCACGCGTGCCCGAGGGGCTCGATCTCGCATTGGCGGCGCTGGCGACCGACGCCGGTATGACGTCGTACCACGCGATCATCAAAGAGGGCGGAGCAGCAGCGGGGATGAAGGTCGGCGTCATCGGATACGGCGGCCTGGGCCAATTCGGCACGCGCGCAGCAGTGCTGACGGGAGCCGAGGTGCATGTCGCCGAAACGAAGGAATCCGTGTGGGACCTGGCCCGTGCGGCCGGTGTTGTGGACCTCGTGCGCGACGCGTCCGAATGGGCGGGCAAGGGATTCGATCTCGTCGTCGATTACGCGGGCTTCGACACCACGAACAAGGCGCTCGAGGCGATCAAGCGCGGCGGCAAGGTTGTTCAGGTCGGCTTGGGGAAGCCGACATTCACCGTGAACACGCCCACGATGCTCGGACGGACTCTCGTGGGCTCCCTGGGCGGAACGGTGCAGGACATCGAAGAGGTCTTCGCGCTTCTGCTCGCCCGCGAGATCGAGCCCGAATACACCGAGATCGGCTTCGACGAGATAGGCGCGGGGTTGGACCGCCTGCGCAACAACGAGGTCACCGGACGTCTGGTGGCGCGTTTCGGGGACTGACCGGTGTCGAGTGAGGGCCGGTCATCCCGCGGACGACCGGCCCTCACTCGACGAACTACTGCTGCGGTATCAGCGTTTCCGAGCGCTGGATGGTGCCCGTGATACCGGAAGCGTTCTGCTGTCCGAGTAGAACGGCTGCGGCACCCATTGTTTCCGGCGGCTCGATCGCCTCGGGTGGAATCTTCTGCCCGCCACCGCCGGCAAGCCACCCTTCGGTGAGCACGACACGTGACGGCGACAAGCAGTTCACCGCGATGTTGTCGGCTTTCAGGTCGGACGCGAGACCCGTGTAGAGGCGCTCGACGCCGGCCTTCGACACCCAGTAGGCGTTCGATCCACGATCGATCATCGTGACGCCGGTCGTGGTCACCGCGATCATCGACCCGCCGCCCCGCGCACGGAGGTGCGGGATGGCAGCCTTGGTCACGTTGAACACGCCGGTCAGATTCACGTCGAGACAGAGTTGCCACCGTTTGAGCGGCGTCGACTCGATCGGACCCATCCACAGGACACCCGCGTTGGCGACGAGGATGTCCAGGCCACCGAATTCGCCGACCGTCGTGGCGACGGCCGCGTCGACGGAGGCCTCGTCCGCGACATTGCACTGGACCGGGATCGCCCTGCCACCGGCGGAGTTGATCCGCTCGGCGACCGCGCCGATGGTGCCCGGGATCTTGCCTTCCTCTTGCGTCCGGGCGGCAACGGCCACCGTTGCTCCCGCATCTGCGAGGGCGACGGCGATCGCTGCCCCGATCCCGCGACTGGCGCCCGCGACGAACGCGACCTTTCCGTCGAGGGAGGTCACTTCGGCGGAAACCTCAGCGCGCCGTCGAGACGGATGGTCTCGCCGTTGAGGTAGTCGTTCTCGACGATCGACGCAACCAGCGTCGCGTACTCCACCGGGCGGCCCATGCGCTTGGGGTGCGGCACCTGCGGGCCCCAGTACGCCTCGAGCTGGTCGCCGGCCTTACCGTACGCGGGGGTGAGGATGGTGCCGGGGGCGATGGTGTTGACGCGGATTCCCAACGGCGACAGATCGCGCGCGGCGACGAGCGTCATACCGAGGATGCCGCCTTTGGCCGCCGCGTAGGGGAGCTGCCCGATCTGACCTTCGTAGCCTGCGATCGACGCGGTCTGCACGATGACGCCGCGCGAGCCTTCGTCGTCGAACGGGTCCTGCTTGGCGATGGCTGCCGCGGCAAGACGCAGGACGTTGAACGACGAGGTCAGGTACGACTGGATGGTCTTGGTGAAGCCGTCGAGCGACATCGGGCTGCCGTCCTTGCCGACGAGCCGTCCGCCACCTGCGGGGCCGCCGTGGCAGTCCACCGACACCCGCAGCGGTCCGAGCGACTCGGCTTCGGCGATGGCCGCCAGGACCGACTCCTCGCTGCCCGCGTCGGTGTTGACGTAGCGCACGCCCAGCTCGTCTTCGAGGGCCTTGCCTGCCTCGTCGTTGACGTCTGCGACGACGACCTTGGCTCCGCCCTCATGGAGGCGGCGAACGGTGGCCTGCCCGAGGCCTCCGGTGCCTCCGACGACGATGGCCGAGATACCTGCGATCTGCATTCTGATTTCCCTTCTTGCAACTAATGCTCTCGTGCTGCGAGAATAATGTTCTCATGAACCTAAGCATGATTCTAGAAATGGTGGCAAACAACGGCGAACGCGCAGTTGCGACCGTTGGCGATCGCTCCTTGACTGCTGCGGATCTCGACACGCACGCCCGTCGCCTCGCCGCGCGGGTACGCGACAGCTCCGCGGTGCTCTACCTGGGAACGAATCATCTCGCCTACCCGGTGGCACTGTTCGGTGCGGCACTCGCGGGTGTGCCCTTCGTCCCCCTCAACTACCGTCTCGGCGAGCAGCAGTTGTCCGCGCTGATCGAGCGCCATCCGGATGCGACGATCCTGCGTCAGGACGATCTCGATGCGCTGATCACCGATGCGCCGGACGACGGCGAGCCCGCCGAACTCGAGCCCCAATGGGACGGCGACGCTATCGCCGCGATCATCTACACCAGCGGCACGACGTCCGATCCCAAGCCCGCCGTGCTGCGGCACCGGCATGTGATCGCATACGTGCTCAACACGATGGAGTTCGCGTCCGCCGAGGACACCGACGCCTCGCTGGTGTCGGTGCCGCCGTATCACATCGCGGGCCTGACGAACCTGATCTCCAACCTCTACAGCGGCCGCAGGATCGTGTACCTGTCGACATTCGAACCGGTCACCTGGCTCGAGACCGTGCGTCGCGAGAAGGTCGTCCACGCGATGCTCGTGCCGACGATGCTCGCCCGGATCGTCGCCCACCTGGGCGAGGAAGAAGCGAATGTTCCGACGCTCGCGACCCTCGCCTACGGAGGTTCCCGCACTCCGCGGCCCGTGCTCGAGCACGCGCTGCGCGCCTTCCCCGACACCGGATTCGTCAACGCGTACGGGCTCACCGAAACGGCGTCCTCGGTCGCAGTCCTCGGACCCGACGACCACCGCGAGGCGATCGCCTCCGACGACCCGGCCGTACGCGACCGGCTCGGCTCGGTCGGCCGGCCCCTGCCGGGCATCGAGTTCGAGATCCGGACCGAGAGCGACGAACCGGTCGCGACCGGCGACACCGGGCTGATCTTCGTGCGCGGCGAGCAGATCTCCGGCGAATACGGCGGACGCAGCGTGCTCGATGCCGACGGCTGGTTCTCCACCCGCGACCTCGGGCATCTCGACGCCGACGGCTACGTGTACGTCGAGGGCCGCTCCGACGACACGATCATCAGAGGTGGCGAGAACATCGCGCCCGCAGAGATCGAGGACGTTCTGCTGGCCCATCCCGCCATCGGCGAGGCCGCCGTCATCGGTGTGTCCGACCCCGAATGGGGACAGCGCATCGTCGCCGTTCTCGTCGGCGACGCCGACCCGGACGAGGTGCGACAGTGGGTCAAGGACCGGTTGCGCTCGTCGAAGACCCCCGACACCATCGTCTTCCGACACGAACTCCCGAAGACCGAAACCGGAAAGCTACTACGCCGTACCCTGCTCGCCGAACTGGAGAACCAAAATGCCTGAAGCCGTCATCGTTTCCGCTCTGCGAACCCCCATCGGCACGGTCCGTAAGGGAACGCTCCGCGACACCAACGCCTTCGATCTCGCCAACCACATCGTCGCCGCGGCGGCGAAGGGGCACGACGCGGCCGACATCGACGACGTCATCCTCGGCGAGGGCCTGTACGGCGGTGGCGTGATCGCCCGTCACGCAGCGATCACCGCCGGATTGACCAGTGTGCCGGGAATGGCAGTCAACCGGCATTGCGCCGCGAGTCTGGCCGCGGTGCAGAACGCGTCGGCGAGCATCATGGCAGGCATGGACCGGCTCGTCATCGCCGGTGGCGTCAACTCGGCGTCCACCTCGCCGCAGTCGCTCATGCGCAACGGTGAGAACTGGGAGCCGTGGCTGTCGCCGACCCACCCCAACCGCGAGGACGCGCCCAACAAGGACATGTCCATCACCGTCGGCTGGAATGCCGCGGTGAAGGCCGGTGTGTCGCGCGAAGAGATGGACGCGTGGGCCCTGCGCTCCCACCAGGTCGCGATCAAGGCCATCGACGAGGGCAAGTTCGTCGACGAGATCGTCCCGATCGAGACCCCGCACGGCCTGTTCTCGGTCGACGAGCACCCGCGTCGCGACACCAGCATGGAAAAGCTTGCGTCGCTGAAGGTTCTCCACCCGGAGATCGAAGGCTTCAGCATCACCGCGGGCAACGCCAGCGGTGGCAACGACGCCGCGGCGGCCCTGACCATCGCGAGCAGCGACCTCGGTCTGCCCGCGCTGGCCACCGTCAAGTCGTGGGCTTCCACCGGTATCGATCCCGCCTTCACCGGTCTCTCGCCCGTGGACGCAATCCCCAAGGCGCTGGCGCGCGCCGGGATGTCGATCGCCGACGTCGACCTCTTCGAGATCAACGAGGCTTTTGCAGCGCAGTGTGTTGCAGTGATCAAGATGCTCGAACTCGACGCGGATCGCGTGAACATCTACGGCAGTGGCTGCTCGCTCGGGCACCCCGTCGCCGCGACCGGTGCGCGCATGCTCACCACCCTCGTCCACGAACTGCGTCGCCGCGGCGGCGGAGTCGGTGTTGCCTCGATGTGTGCGGGCGGAGGAATCGGCTCGGCAGTGGTGATCGAGGTACCGGCACCGTGATACCGGCTCTGGTGAATGTGTCGTCGACTCCGGACGCGACGTGAACATCGCCGAACTCGTCGAAGCGGCTCGTCGCGGCTCACCACGCGCGACGGGCCGCTTGCTGACCCTGGTCGAAGGCGACCGCCGCGACGAGGTTCTCGAACTGATCGATGGGGCACCTCCGGGCGCCGTCGGCACGGCACCGGTCCGGGTCGTGGGCATCACCGGGCCGCCGGGCGCCGGAAAGTCGACGACGGTCGGCGTGCTCACCGGCGGCTACCGCGCGCGCGGCCTTCGTGTCGCGGTGCTCGCCGTCGACCCCTCCTCGCCGTACAGCGGAGGAGCCCTACTCGGCGACCGCATCCGGATGGCCGCGCACGTCACTGATCCGGAGGTGCTGATCCGGTCGGTGGCGTCACGCGGTCACCTCGGTGGTCTGGCTGCGGCGGTACCGGCGGCGATCAAGTTGCTCGGCGCTCTGGCCTACGACGTGATCCTGCTCGAGACCGTCGGGGTCGGGCAGTCCGAGGTCGAGATCGCCGCGGTCGCCGACCCGACCGTTGTCATCCTCAACCCCGGTGCGGGAGATGCTGTTCAGGCCGCGAAAGCCGGGTTGCTCGAGGTAGCCGACATCCTCGTCGTCAACAAGGCCGATCGGGACGGCGCCGATGCGACGGTGCGCGACCTGCGTGTCGAAACCGGCATGACGATCCTCAAGCTGATCGCGTCGACGGGCGACGGTGTGGACAAGCTGATCGACGCCATCGAGGCGCATCAGCGTGCCGACGCTCCGGAACGCCGTGCTGCTCGGGCCCGTGCCCAGATTCTGTCGCTCGCTACGACGCGGTTGCGCACTCACCCGGACCTCGACGCACTCGCCGCTGCCGTCGCGGACGGGCGCAGCGACCCGTATACCGCCGCCGCCGGCCTGCTCGGTCAGTAGATCCGGGCGGCAGGCGGCGGTCGGAGGTCAGTTCAGGACCGGCACGATCAGAGGAAGATCGAGGCTGGTGCGGATTCCGGGTGTTGCAGCATGCACCGCGTGCACGGCATTGACCGCGCGGTTCGCCGTGTAGTTCGGGGCCGTCTCGCTCATCCGCTCGAGCGGGACCGGGAAGCGCATCTCGATGTCGAGGGGGGCGTCCCCGTCGATGGAGATGTGCCAGCCGGTCGCGTGCAGATCCCATTCGGCGTCGCTGCCGGTGAAGTCGAGATCGGTGGTGCAGTACCACGTCGGCCGGAAGCGCATCAGTTCGCGGCCGTCGCGCATACCGGAGATGGTGATGCGCTGCGCCGCTACCGTTCCGGCGGGAATCTCGCCCGCCGCGATCGTGACGTCGGCCCGGGCCACAGCCAACTCACCACGTGCCTCGACGGAGTCGAAGGGCAGGCCGAGTGCGTCGGCGAGCACCTGGAGCGACGGACCGAAGTTGGCTTTCACGTGGTCGAGACGTGCTTCCGCGAAGTCGGCCGGAGGCTGACCGAATCCCATCACCTCGAACAGGATCCCTGGTGAGTTCCGCTGTGACAGATCGGCGTACTCGTCGATGGCGAGATGGTCGAGCGTGCGTTGGATGGAGCTCAGAACCAGGGGCACCGCTTCGGTGATGAACCCGGGACTGCTTCCGGTGCTGTGGATGGATGTGCCGCCCGCGGCGCATGCGGCCTCGACGGCGTCGCGGATCTCGGCGGGCATGCTCGGCGGATGGTGGAATTCGCCTCGGGTGGTGACGATGTTCGTGCCCGAGGAGAGGATCCGGCAGACCTCGTCGAGATCGAACTGCAGCGGCATGTAGAGCACGCAATCCGCTCCCAGGTCGATGATCTCGTCGATGCTGCGCGTTGCCTTCACTCCGACCGTGCCTCGGTCGCACAGTTCGCCGGCGTCGAGCCCTTCCTTGGCGCCGCTGTGGACATACAGACCGGCCAGTGTGAGGTTCGGATGGTCGATCACGGCGCGGAGTGCCCGGGTGCCGATATTGCCGGTGGTCCACTGGACGACACGTAGTGTTTTCTGGGACACGTCAGACCACCTCGGCGGGAAGTCGGAGGAGTGCCTCCTGGGCGAAGGATGCGACGAGCTCGCCCTGCTCGGTGAAGATGTCGCCGCGGCCGAAGCAACGACCGTTCGCGATGAGGGGACTCCGATGGCGCACCAGAAGCCAGTCGTCGATGCGGAACGGCCGGTGGAACCAGAGATTGTGGGAGGTCACCGCCGAGGTGAAGGCCGTGCCGTTCCCGGTCTGGCAGTAGCCGTCGACTGCGAGTAGCGCCGTGCCGATGAGGTGGAGGTCGGTCGCATACGAGGTGAGTGCGGGTGCCAGCGCTTCATCCACGGTCGGTGTGCGCATCCACATATCGAATTCGGGTGTGGCCGTTCCGAGTTCGTTGAGATCGGAGGAGGCGCGTGTTTCCCACGGGATGAGGGAGAAGTCGACCCGGCTCTCCTCCGGCAGCAGTGAGGGCACGGGCGGGAACGATTGCCGTTCGGGACCGTTCTCCGGCGCGTGCATGGAGACCGATGCGGTGGCCAGTACACCCTTGGTCTGGCGAGCGACGATGGTGAGGGTGCCGAACGACCGGCCTTCGTGCTGGCGGGTCACCTCGTATCGGACCGGCTCGTCGGCGCGGCCTTCCCGGGCGAACACCGTGTGCAGCGACTTGATGGCCTTCTCCGGGCATGTCAGCTGAGCTGCGCGGACGAACTGCCCGAGGAGTTGGCCACCGAAGAGTCGGTGGTACTCGAGGCGCTGGTTTGCGCCTTCGAACACGGTGACGCCGGCAGTGGCGTCAGCGGGGTCAGGGGCCGAATCGGCGGCCGGAGTGAGGTCGAGACACGTCAGGAGATCATTCCAAAGCTCGGTCACAGACCGAGTGTAAATGACCCGCTCTCAAATGAGAACAGTATTCTCTTTACTTGCTGGCGAATCCGTGCGAGCAGAATGTCCATACCTCGTCGGCCGTGATCGGGCGCGCAGTGGAGTCGGCATCGCCGCTGGATTGCGCGATGAACATCACGGTCTGCATCGTCATCGCGGCAGCGCGTCGCGCGTTGAAATCGCTGCGCAACTGACCCGACGCGGCGACCTTCTCCATGAGTTCGGTGAACAGCGACAACATCGAGGAGTGTGCCACTTTGACCTCGGCGGGGTGGGTGAGCAGCAGTTGAGGTGCGAAGTCGGTGAACAGAGGGCGTTGTGCAACGGGATCGGGACGTGATGATTCGAACAGGAGTTCGACGGCGATGTGGAGCTGATCCATCGGGTTGTCCTTACCGGCCGCGGCGGCGCGGATCTGGTCGGCGGAACGGCCGAGTGCATCCTCGAACAGTGCGAGCAGCAGCTCGTGCTTGCCGTCGAACTGAAGGTAGAAGCTTCGCAGGGATTGCTTCGAGCGATCGACGACCTCCTGCACCGTGAAGTCGGTACTGCCCTTCTCGGTGATGATGGCCTGGGCGGCGTCAAGGAAGCGCTGCACACGCTGCTCGGCCCGCAGTTTTGCGGTCCGGATCGACCGCTCGACTGCGCGCTGCTTCCATGCGGGTTCTTCGCTCGGGCCGGTCACCGCGAGCACTGCCCATTGTTGCGTGAGGCAAACATGTGAGCACTGTACCGGAGAACCTGCTTGTTCCTGCAAGGTTACCTAAGAGTCAGATGCGGAGAATGAGACCATTACTTTCTTCTATCGAGAATGATATTCTCGTATGGCTGTGCACCGCAGCTCTGTCAGAGAGGTATGTCGGAATGCTTTTCGAGTTCGACTCCGATCAGCGACTGTGGCAGGACACCGTCCGTGATGTCACGGCGAAGGAATGTCCGTCCACGCTGATCCGCAATATCGTCGACAACGGCGCAGACCCAGGACCGCTGTGGAAAGTCTTCGTGGGACTCGGCTGGACCGAACTCACAGACCCCGAAGCTGCTGTCGAACTCGGGATCGTCCTGGAAGAGCTGGGGCGGGCCACCGATCCCACGCCCTACCTCGCGACGATGTCGCAGTTCGCGCCCCTCGCACCCGGTGTGGCCGAGCCCGACCAGGCAGGCGCTGCGGTGTACAGCGGCGTCCGCGCGCACCGCGACGCCGACGGCTGGGTACTCCACGGCACTGCCGCACAGGTCCTCGACGGGGATCGTGCCGATCTGCTGGCCGTGGTCACCGAGGCCGGCGTCTTCGTCGTCACCGCAGACAAGGTCACCGCGACCCGCAGCCCGGTGTTCGATCCCGCGCTGCACATTGCGGAAGTGCGGTTCGATCAGGTTCGGGTCGAGGGCGACCCGCGCTCCGACGTCGATCCGGCCCGGGCGCGTCACATGGCGCTCACCGGCCTCGCACTCACGACCGTCGGTGCGTGCCAACGGGTTCTCGATCTCGCCCTCGATCACGTGAAGAACCGGCAGCAGTTCGGCGTCGCGATCGGGTCGTTCCAGGCCGTCCAGCACAGGGCCACCGACATGCACATCGCGATCGAACGTGCCCGTGCGCTCGCGTACTTCGCCGCGCTCACCATCGCAGAAGACGATCCGCGCAGGAATCTCGCCGCATCGATGGCCAAGGCAGCCGCCGGTGAATGCCAATCGCTCGTGTTCCGTAACGGCCTGCAACTGTTCGGTGCCATGGGTTTCACCTGGGAGAACGATCTGCAGTTCGCGCTCAAACGTGCCCGTGCCTGCGAGCATCTGCTCGGTGGCGCTGCCGAGCATCGGGCACTGATCACCGAGGAGTACCGTGCAACTCTCGTATGACGACGACGTCGAGGCGTTTCGCGCCGAATTCGTGGCCTTCCTCGAGGCGAACCTTCCCGACGAGGCCGACGCCACCGAGCGGTCCACCTCGAGCGCCGACATGCCCGACTGGGCACGCCGGTGGCAGCGAGTCCAGTTCGACAACGGCTGGTTGCTGCCGGGGAACCCGCCCGAATTCGGCGGACGCAACGCCACGTTGATCCAGCAGGCCGTCCACCTCGAAGAACTGTCGAAGCGCCGGATCTACCACAGCTTCAATCCTCAGGGCCTCGGCATCATCGCCGCCTCCATCCTCTCGTTCGGTACGGAGGAGCAGAAGCAACAGTGGGCGGCGCGGATCCTTCGCGCCGAGATCACCGCTGCATTGGGGATGAGCGAGCCCGGCGCGGGTTCCGACCTCGCGGGCCTCCGCACGCGGGCCGTTCTGGACGGCGACCATTTCGTCGTCAACGGCCAGAAGGTATGGACATCGGGTGCCCACCACGCCGATGTGCTCCTCACCTTCGTTCGTACCGATCCGGATGCACCCAAGCACAAGGGCATCAGCGTGCTGCTGATCCCCACCGACACACCGGGTGTGGTCCGTCGCCCGTTCGCGTCCATCGCCGACAGGGACGATCGCGACTTCAACGAAGTGTTCTTCGAGGACGTCCGAGTGCCGGCGGAAAACCTCATCGGCGAGCTCAACCAGGGTTGGACCGTCGCCAACGGCTCGCTCGGGCACGAGCGCACCCTCCTGTGGCTCAGCTTCGCGGATCGATTGGAAGATCTCGTCGCAGATTTCGAGCCGCACACGGTCATCGACCGCGATCGATACGCAACGCTGGTGATGGACCTGCAGGCGCTGCGCCTGCTCGGGTCCGCGGCGCTCGCGCGCGAGTCGCGCGGTGAGCAGGACGTGGCTTCTCTGTCGGTCCTGAAGCTGCTCGGGTCCGAAGCGATTCAACGCTCCGTCGAGCACGCACTCGATGCCGAGGGTCCGGAAGGGCTCGTGCACCCTGCATCGACCTCGGCGTACACGCCGTGGAACCTCGACAACTTCGCAGCGAGCTGGTTCGAACGCTATGCCCGCAGTTTTGCCGGCACCATCGCGGGCGGTACATCGGAAATCCAAAGGAACATCGTCGCCCAGCGAGTGCTCGGGCTACCACGCGGCTGAGGAGAGCAACTTGTACATTCTCTACGAGGTAGCAGACCGGATCGCAACGATCACGTTGAATCGTCCGGATGCCGCGAACGCTCAGAACGCGGCTCTGCTCGACGAACTCGACGCGGCGTGGGTCCGCGCGGGCGACGACCCGGATGTGTCGGTCATCGTGTTGCGCGCGGAAGGCAAGCACTTCTCCGCGGGGCATGACATGACCGGTGGCGGGGGCCCGGTGCCCGACAAGATCACCCTCGACATGATCTACACCACCGAGTCGCGCCGCTACCTCGAGTACTCGATGCGCTGGCGCAACATCCCCAAGCCGTCGATTGCCGCGGTGCAGGGGCGCTGCATCGCCGGCGGCCTGCTGCTGTGCTGGCCCTGCGACCTGATCATCGCGTCCGAGGATGCCAAGTTCTCCGACCCGGTGGTCATGATGGGTATCGGTGGCGTCGAATACCACGGCCACACTTGGGAACTCGGACCGAGGAAGGCCAAGGAGATCCTGTTCACCGGTCGGCCGGTCACGGCCGAGGAGGCCGAGAAGACCGGCATGGTCAACAAGGTGGTGCCGCGCGACCAGCTCGACACCGAGGCACGTGCACTCGCCGAGCAGATCGCGAAGATGCCGCCGTTCGGTCTGCGGCAGGCCAAGCGTGCGGTCAATCAGACCCTCGACGTCCAGGGCTTCTACGCGGCCATCCAGTCGGTGTTCGACGTGCACCAGACCGGCCACGGCAATGCACTGAGCGTCGGCGGATGGCCGGTACTCATGAAACTCGACGAGATGAAGCAGAACATCAAGTAATACATACGAATTCGGGCGCCTCCACTGATCGTGGAGGCGCCCGTTCGGTTCCGAGGTCAGGATTTGACGTACTCCGAGTACACCTGCATGATGCGCATCCTCGGAACTGGACCGTAGCTCAGGGAATCCGACATCTCGAACTGTTTGGCCGCGGCGGCCGCGTGCACGTTGTGCAGTGCTTTCTTGGGATCGCCCTCGATCTCGTAGAGCGTGATGAACGAACCGCCGGCTTCGTCTGCGGGCGCCAAGCGTGTGGCCTTGAGGAAGCCGTCGAGCGCGACAACCTCACGGATGTGTGTGGTTTCGTACCACGCGTTGAACTCGTCGACCCGATCGGGATGGGTCGGATGTGCTTCGACCATCAGGTAGTGCTTCATCGTGCTCCTTCGTCGTTTCCGGGGAAAGCATGAACTCAGACTCGGACGACCCAGCCGCCGTCGATGTTCAAGGTGTGGCCGGTCACCCAATCGCTGCCGGATGAAACCAGGTACAGCAGACCGGGAATCAGCTCCTCGGGTTCACCGAAGGGGAAGGGGATCGAGTGCTTCACCATCTCCTTCAGTTCGGGGGGAGAGGCGACGCCGCCGGCCTCGGTGTTCACCATCCCCGGCGCGATGGCATTGACGCGGATGCCGAACGGTGCCAGCTCCCGCGAGAGGGACACCGTCATACTCACCAGACCGAGTTTCGTGATTCCGTATGCCTGTGCAGCCATGAATGCACCACTCGACGACTGGTTCACGATCTTCCCGTATCCGCGTTCCTTCATGTACGGAACGACCGCGCGGGTACACAGGAGCGGACCTGTGAGGTTGACCGCGAGCGTGTTGTTCCACAGGTCCAGGGGCATCGACGTGAGACCGCCCTTGCCGACGACCTCCGCCATCAGACCCGCGTTGTTGACGAGGATGTCCACGGAGCCGAACTCAGCGGCGGCTGCCGCGGCCATCTCCGACGTACTCTTCGCGTCCCGCACATCGACGCGGACGGCGAGGGCACGGTACCCGTCGGCCTTCAACTCGTCTGTGGTCCTGCTTGCGGAGTCGAGATCGATGTCGGCCACCACCACTGCGGCGCCCGCCTCGGCGAGGCCGCGTGAGTAGGTGCGGCCGATTCCGCCACCCGCTCCGGTGACGATGGCCACCTTGTCTGCAAGTTGTGCTGGATCCGGCATGGGATCCTTTCTCGAAGTGCTTGTGAATTGACTTCTGGTCAGACCTTTTTCGTGACTCCGCCGTCGACGCGGATGATCGCTCCGGTTGTGAAGCTCGAGGCATCGCTCGCGAGGTGCAGGGCGAGCGGAGCGACCTCTTCGGGGCGGCCCATGCGCTCGAGCGGCACGAACGCAGCTTTCTCGCCCTCTTCGGGTGCCCATGCTTTCGACAGATCGGTTCGGAACGGGCCTGGCAGGATGGCGTTGACGCGGACCTTCGGTGCGTAGGCGTCCGCGAGTCCCACGGTGAAAGCATTGAGGCCGGCTTTGGCGCACGCGTACGGGAGTTCCCGCACACTCGCGGTCAACGAGCCTGCCGTACCGACGTTGATGATCGATCCGCCGTCGTGGGCAGCCATGTGTGCACCCGCGCGGACGGCCAGACGGAACGGTCCCTTGAGGTTGACGCTGAACGTCTTGTCGTACAGGTCCTCGGTGATCGACTCGAGATTCTCGTACAGCGGCGACATTCCGGCATTGTTGACGAGAATGTCGATGCGACCGAAGTGCTCGAGGGTGCGGTCGACCAGCGCGTCGCAGTCGTCCCACTGGCCGACGTGGCATGCGACGGCGAGCGCACGCCGCCCGGTCGATGCTTCGATCTCCTTCGCGGCCAGTTCGCAGGCATCGATTTTGCGGGAAGCGATGACGACGTCGGCGCCGGCTTCGGCGAGTATCTGGGCAATGGTCCGTCCGATTCCTCGCGAGCCACCCGTGATGATGGCGGTCCTGCCGGTGAGGTCGTGAAGCGAATCCAATGGCGTCATACGTCGATTGTCGCGCAGAATCTGGGATTTGGAAAGGTCATTCTCTCTCTGAAGAATATGATTGCGACATGAGAGAGTGATGATCGGCGTCAGCCCGGGCGGGCGAGGCCACATCCGGGCAAGGTGAGAAAATGCGACAGATCCGACATCTAGGAATGAGGACCGGAATGACATTGCAGAAGCTCCAGGACCGGCTCGACATCGCCGACCTGCTGTACAAGTACGCGACCTCGGTCGACACGAAGAACTGGGTACAGCTGGCGACCGTCTTCACCGAGGACGCCCATCTCGACTACACCTCGGTCGGTTACCCGGCAGGTACGCGCGACCAGGTGATCGCGATGCTGAGTCGCGGGCTCGACCAGTGCCCCATGACCCAGCACTTCGTCACCAACATCGAGATCACGTTCGTCGATGACGACACGACGAATGTCTCGGCGATGTTCTACAACCCCATGCAGCTGCCGGGCGTCGACGGCCTGACGTACTGCGGTGGCAACTACCACCACGAGGTCGTACGCACCGCCGACGGATGGAAGAGCCGGAAGGCCGTGGAGGAGAACCTCTGGTTCTCGAACCATCCCGATCCGTCCAAGAACGGTGCCGCCACGCAGTCGGCAGCGTCCTCGTAGAGCTCGGGACAAACGAGTAGAGGCCACCGTCATCGACGGTGGCCTCTACTCGTTCAGGTGATTCTCTACAGGTTGGCGATACGCGGCGCAGATCCCGACGCGCGGATGGCAGCCCCTGCCTCCCGTGTCAATTCCTTGGAACTGCCCAGCAATCCGTCGAGGAACAGTCCGCGGCGGATGTGACGATGCAGGTCGTGTTCGTCGGTGAAGCCGATACCGCCGAGTACCTGCTGGCAGTGTCGCGCAGCCGTCACAGCGGCCTTGCCCGCAGCAGCCTTGGCCAGCAGTGAACTGAAATCGTCATTCGCCACGAGGAGTGCCGCTTCGGCACCTTCGATCGCCACGAAGGTCTCGGCGAGCTTGTGGCGTACCGCCTGGAATCCGGAGATGGGCTTGCCGAACTGGGTGCGGCTGAGCGCGTGGGTCCGGGCGAGATCCAGCATGGTGCGGCTCGTGCCCACCAGCCACCACCCGAGCGCGCGACGACCCGCAGCGACCGGCACCCGATTCCCGGAACCGACCACCTCGACGGTGAGTTCCTTGTCGAGCGCCTCGACGATACGGTCCCCGCCGAGCACCTCGGCGGTCCGCTGGGTGCGGTGCCACACGAGCCACGAACCGCCCGCGTACGGGAGCGGAACCGCGCCACCGGGGTTGGCTCCGGCCTCCGCCAGGATCACGTCGTTGATCACGGGTGCGTGCGCCCCGGTCTCACCCAGCAGCCGGAACACCAGGGGAATCGCCACATCGGGCATCTCGCTGAGCATGTCGTGCCAGCCGAGTTCGACGAGCGCCGAGTCGAGTGCGATGCCCGTGGCGGACTCCATCGTCTTCCGTAGAGCGTCCTCGAGCAGCGCCAGTTCTGAATCCACCGCCGGTGCAGTGTCGTTCGTGGTCATTGCTCTTTCCCCAGTTGCAGTAGACGGCGGGCGACGATGTTGCGCTGAATCTCCGCGGTACCGCCGTAGATCGACGCTGCCCGCGAATACAGGAACTCGGTCCGCAGTTCGGTGTCGAACAGTTCGATCCTGCCGGGGATCAGATCCCGTGCAGTATCGAACAATTGCTGTTCCGCGGTGGCCAACAGTATCTTGTCGACCGACGTTTCCGGGCCCAGTGGCAGACCGGCCTGGAGACGGTTCTGCGTGCTGTACGAGCGGCACCGCACCGTGTGCAACGCGAGGTACGCGTCGCCGAGTTCCCGATCGTCGGCAGGATCCGACACGGCAGCAACCTGATCGAGACGTGTGAACAGGTAGGCGATCCGGTGCCAGAAGCACGACGAACGCTCGTGGGGCAGCAGATCCATCGCGAGCTTCCAGCCGTCGCCGGGTTTTCCCAGCATCCGATCGGCAGGAACCACGACATCGTCGAAGTAGACCTCGCAGAACTCGTCGCGGTCGTGCATCGTCGTCAGTGGACGGACCGTGATGCCCGGGGTGTCCATGTCGAGGAAGAATGCGGTGATGCCGTCGTGTCCGGGGCCCGTGCGGGTGAGGAGTACACATCGGGTTGCGAACTGCGCCAGCGAGGTCCATACCTTCTGTCCGTTGATCACCCACGTGTCGCCGCGTTGCTCGGCGCGGGTCGACAGCGATGCCAGGTCGCTGCCCGAGCCGGGCTCGGAGAACCCCTGGCACCACTGCTCGCTGCCGTCGAGCAGACGTGGCACCATCTCGGCCGCCAGTTCCGGCCTCGCGTACTTGATCATGGTGGGCGCGAGTACCTCGATCATCGAGTAGATACCCGGTTCGGCGAGGTCGCGTGTCGCGACCTCCTCACCGAGTACCGCCCGCAGCATCGCAGGCCCGCCGAGACCTCCGACCTCGACCGGCCATCCGTAGCGCATCCAGCCGGCATCGTAGAGAGCGCGCCGGACCCGACCCAGCTGCTCGACGTGTTCGTCGAACGTCAGGTCGGGTCCGGGGGCGAGATCGTTCTCGTCGAGCCAGGCGCGAACTGCTGCCCTGAACTTCTCGACACTCCCCGTCGCTTCGCTCGCCCCGGTGACACTCCCCGTCGCTTCGCTCGCCTGGACACTCCCCGTCGCTTCGCTCGCCCCGGTGATGTTCATGCCGTCGGTGCCTCGAATGCGTGCGGAATTCCCGAATCGTGCACACCGCTACGACGGATGAACGTCATCTTGCGGGTCTTCAGGCGCCACCCGGCCTCGGTCCGGAGGTAGGTGTCGTTGTAATACCCGATGCGCATGTCGTGGGCCGAGTGCTCGACGAAGCACAGCGGCTGCGTACCTGTCGCGGTGTCGCCGTCGAGTTCGATCAGCGCAGTACCTACGAGGAACAGGCCCTGCGGGGCCGCGGCGACCAGTTGCGGGAACTGGTCGAGCGTGAACGTATTGCCGAACGCGCTGTAGGTGCCGTCGGGTGTGAACACGTCGACGACTCCGTCGACCTGACCTTTGGTCATGTTCACGGCGTAGCGTGCGAGGAGCTGGTTGAGCTCGACGAGGTCACTTGTTGACATAGACCTTTCCGCCTTTCATCACGAACCGCACATCCTGCGTGACGGTGATGTCTTCGGTGGGATCTCCGGGAACTGCGATGATGTCGGCGAGCAGACCCTCGACGAGGCGACCGCGGTCGTCGACGCCGATCAGTTCGGCCGCGTTGATCGTCGCGGCCTGGATGACCGCCAGCGGAGGAAGTCCCCTGTCGACGAGCGCGACGATCTCGTCGGCGTTCTTGCCGTGCGGAATCGCCGGAGCGTCGGTGCCGACCGCGATCTTGACGCCGGCCTTGTACGCCGCGAGCACGGAAGTGCGTGCCTTCGGGAACATCTCGGCAGCCTTCGCCTGGAGTTCGGGCGGGGCGTGGGAGGTGTCCATCGCGTCGGCCAGGCGTGTGGTGGGAACCAGCCACGTGCCGTTCGCCACCATCTGATCGATCGCGTCGTCGTCGATGAGGAAGCCGTGTTCGATGCAGTCGATACCCGCTGCAACCGCGTGGCGTACCGCCTCGGCGCCGTGGGTGTGGGACGCGACCTTCAAGCCGCGCCGGTGTGCCTCGTCGACGATCGCGCGCAGTTCTTCGTCGGAATAATGCTGGGCACCTGCGGATCCGGTCATCGACATCACGCCGCCGGAGACACACACCTTGATGAGCTGGGCGCCGTGCTTGATCTGGTATCGGACGGCCTTGCGAACCTCGTCGACACCGTTGGCGATGCCTTCTTCGATGGTCAGATCGAGGACGCCGGGTGCGAAGGCCGCGAACATCGTCGGATCCAAGTGGCCACCGGTCGGGGTGATCGCGTGACCGGCGGGAACGATGCGCGGTCCGTCCACCCATCCGGCGTCGATCGCCTTACCGAGGGCGACGTCGAGGAGATAACCGCCGGTCTTCACGAACAGTCCCAGATTTCGGACGGTCGTGAAGCCGGCACGCAGCGTGCGGCGGGAATTGCCCACCGCACGCAGCATGCGCAGCGGAGGATCGTCCTGCACCGTGGAGTAGACGGGCTTCTCGCCGCGCCCACCCATGAGCAGGTTGACCTCCATGTCCATCAGACCCGGCATGAGAATCTGTCCACCGAGATCGATGACCTCGCCGCGTGGTTCGCCGCCGACACCCGCAATCCGGTCGCCGTCGATGTGGATGATTCCCGGTCGGATGATCTCGCCGGTCTCGACCTCGAGGAGCCCGGCTGCCTTGAGCGTCAGCATGCGGTTACACCACCGGTTCTTTGGTGATTTCGGCCCAGGCGGCGCCGCTGTCGGGGACGCGGGGTTGCTTCCAGACCTCGATGGGGAAGGAGACCATGACCAGTGACTGCATCAGGTGCATGACGGTGCGTGCATCGTCGGGCAGGTCGTCGAGGTCGAACTTGTCGCAGAAGGCGATGGCGTCGTCGAGGCGGGGGAATGCGGCGTTGTAGAACTCCTGCATTTCCGGCATCGTCGAGGCGAGTCGCTTGGCGTAGCGTTCGGGTTCGGTGGCCAGGTCCCAGTCGATGTAGGGCTCGAGGTCGGCGAATTCAGTTGGCAGAGGCATCGCGGTACTCCTTGACGTAGTCTCCGACGGTCTTGTGGAGGTGACGCAGGAGAAGCTCCTGGTCGCAGAGGGGGAATTCGGTCACCGTGCGGGTGCCGATCATCGTTTGGGTGGCTTCGAGGGTGTTGGCGTCCTGGAGGGCGTATTCCTTGAAGGTCACTGCGGCGAGTTCCTGTGCGAGGCGCTCGCGGGCGTTCTTCGGGGGCACGAAGTAGAGGCTGGCCTCGAAGATGTGCTTGTCGACGGCGGTGGGCCAGTAGGTGTAGGTCAGGTACCAGCCCGGCTTCCAGACGAGCAGGGTCATGTTGGGGAAGAACTCGAAGGAGTCCTGGCCCCAGCTGTGGAAGCCGGTGGGGTTCAGTGCGGTGGGCAGTTGGTCGTCGGCGAGGCCGTCGATGTCGGGCTGGTCCCAGGGGCCGAACAGTCCGGAGCGCAGGACGCGTTCGATGGGCTTGACCATGTTGAGGTCCTTGGGCGGTGCCATGCCGCCCCAGGAGGAGATCATCGAGTGCGGGGGCTGCAGGTCGTGGTGCAGGGCTTCGTAGCCGTAGCCGGCGAGTTTGTCTGCTTCGTCCTTGACGGCCTGCTTCATGTGCAGGATCGGTGCGTGGTAGAACTCGGCGAAGGCGTCGATGAACAGCTTCCAGTTGGCGCCGATTTCGGCGCGGTAGCTGTAGACCTCGGTCATTTCACCGAAGGGGTAGCCTTCGAGGCCCTTGGCGAAGGTGCCGAGGTAGTCGACGAGGGGGATGGCGTCGGGGTCGAGGTTGATGTAGATGAACCCTTCCCACGTTTCGCAGCGTACGTCCTTGAGGCCGTAGTCGCCCTTGTCGAGGTCGAAGAATTCGCCTTCTTGCTGGACGAAGGTGAGTTCGCCTTCGAGGCTGTAGCGCCAGGCGTGGTATTTGCAGGTGAATTGCTTGCAGCTGCCCGCGGTTTCCTCGCCGGGGAAGTCGTTCCAGACGAGTTTGTTGCCGCGGTGGCGGCAGACGTTGTGGAAGGCGCGGATCTTGCTGTCGTTGCCTTTGACGATGACCAGGGAGGTGCCGGGTCCGGCGGAGGGGAGTTCTTTGGTGAAGTAGGCGCCGACGCGGGGGAGTTGTTCGACGCGGCCGACGTAGAGCCAGGTGCGCTTGAAGATTGCTTCGCGTTCGGCTTCGAAGAAGGCGGGGTCGATGGAGTCGGTGTAGTCGACCGGGGCGGTGCCGAGTTCTGGGTAGTTCTCGGTCCAGCTTCCTGCGGCCGGTTTGGTGAAGTGTGGCAAGGCTCTACCTTTCGTCCGAGAGCACTCTCTCTAGTGAGAATGACGCTCTCACTGATGAAACTTAGGTTTCCATAGAACCGGACCGGCGTCAATTGTCGAGTTGGCCGAGACATGAAAAAGGCGCCGACCCGGACCGAAGTCCCAGGTCGACGCCGTGAAGCTGCCCGACGGGTGTGGCATCTACCGGACAGGCGCCGGCCGCTCGAAGCCCTCCACGATCACGGCAGTGCACTCGGCAGCGGCCTGACGCAGCGGCAGCGCCTTCTGATAGTCCTCGGATTCGTACCAGGTCTGTGCCGCCTCGACCGACTCGAATTCCAGAACGACAGTCCGGTGGCCGTGCCAGTCACCCTCGAGAACCTGGGGTTCGGCGACGGCAAGGACCTTTGCGCCCGCCTGTGCGATCGACGGGCCCGAGAGCTTGCTGTAGGCGGCCATGCCGTCGTGGTCCCGGATGGCTTCGGTCAGGATGACGTATCCCTTGGGCATCTGCGCTCCTCGGTGTGGGGATGAAGGTGGTTGCCGCACACTATGACAGACGCCCGCCCCCACGGTCGGAACCATGAGGGCGGGCGCGGTGTTCGGTGTGGAGTCGGGCTACGAGATCGAGATTGCGCGCTCGGGGCAGCTCGCGACGGCTTCGCGAACATTGTCCTCGTGCTCGGCCGGAACTTCGGACACGAGCGTCACGGCGTAGCCGCCGTCGCTCAGATCGAAGACCTCCGGACAGATCGCGAGGCAGAAGCCGTGGCCACGGCACGCATCGTCGTCGACGTGAACCTTCACTTGCTGTCACCCTCTGCGAGGGTGTACTCCAGATTGAGGTTCAGCAGACCACGAAGGATGAAGGTGGGCAGGTAGTTGAACTTCCGATCGCCCTCGGGCCCGTGAACCTCCTCGGAAAGCTTGATGTCGATGGTTCGCTCCAGGAGACGCTGGATACCCACGCGGCCCTCGGTACGGGCGAGGGGTGCGCCGGGGCATGCGTGGACACCGCGCCCGAATGCGATGTGGGTACGCGCGTTACGGCGATCGAGATCGAACTCTGCCGGGTCGGCGAACTGCCGCGAGTCGCGGTTTGCGGCGCCGTTCAGGAGCATCAGGATGGTGCCGGCCGGAACTTCGACACCGCCGACTTCGGTCGGAATCTTGGAGAGTCGGAAGTCGCCCTTGATCGGGCTCTCCATCCGCAGCGCCTCTTCGATGAAGTTGGGAATCTTCTCCGGGTCGTCGCGGAGAGCCTGCTGGATCTCGGGGTTCTCGGCGATGATCCGGAGACCGGAGCTCAGCAGCCGCACCGTGGTTTCCTGGCCGGCGGAGAAGACGTTCGCCGCGATACGGAGGACATCGTCGACCGGGGGAAGCGTGCCGTCGGGGAACGTCGCGGTCGCGAGCCCGGTCAGGACGTCGTCGGTGGGGTTCGCGCGCCGATCCTCGATGTACTCGCCGAACTTCTTGTAGAGGAACTCGAGCGGGTTCAACTTCAGCGACTCTCCCTCGGTGCTGCCGAGGGTGAAGCCGCCTTCCGTCGCCAGGTTCAGGCCCGCGATGAACTCTGCATGGTCGCTTTCCGGGACGCCGAGAAGGTCGGCGATGACGAGCATCGCGAAGGGGCCTGCGAATTCGCTGATGTAGTCGCCCTCACCCTTGGCCAGGACGTTGTCGAGGAGCTTGTCGGCCAGGCGGTGGATGAACTCCTCGTTCTCCTTGAGGCGTTTGGGGGTGATCAGGCGCATCAGCAGGCCGCGATGGTCCGCGTGCTGGGGCGGATCCATCGTGGGAAGCTGATCGTTCATCGGCAGCGAGGGGCGGTGCTCCTCGATGAGATCGGAGATGTCGTCGCTCTCGGCCGGGAGCGGGAAGCCCGAGAAGGGGCCGGTAACCGAGATGCATGAGGAGTAGGACTTCTCATCGCTGAGGACCTGGATTGCTTCTTCGTATCCGGTCACCATCATGACGTTGTGGTGCGGCTCGCGCTTGACGGGGCAACTTGCGCGCATTCCGTCGTAGTACGGGTTGGGGTCGCCGACGAACTCAGGGTCGGTGAAAAAGTTCTTCGTCTCGATGTCGGTCATCATTTCCTCTCGAGAAACAAGCTGCGGGCTGTGGCCGAGGGCGGCCCCGAGCCGCGGGCAGTGCCGCGGCGACGCCGAGTCTCGTCGCACATCAAATCACGCTCCCCGGTATGTCTCACCTAGGGATGTTTCGTACATATCGGACTTGTGACGCTGCACAGCAAAAACGGGTCCTCGGTGTAGTTGATCTTGGTGATGTCACTCTCGGTTGCGGCAACGCTGTGGCTTGGATCACAAGTGTAGGTCCTGGAAATGCAGACGTGTCCGCGCCCGAACGACGACTGTCGCTCGGACGCGGACACGATTTGTGCGGGTGCAACTGCAATCTCGCAGGTCCTGCTCTCGCTGGGGTGGCTGTCTCAGATCACCGGTTCTTTGGTGATTTCGGCCCAGGCGGCGCCGCTGTCGGGGACGCGGGGTTGCTTCCAGACCTCGATGGGGAAGGAGACCATGACCAGTGACTGCATCAGGTGCATGACGGTGCGTGCATCGTCGGGCAGGTCGTCGAGGTCGAACTTGTCGCAGAAGGCGATGGCGTCGTCGAGGCGGGGGAATGCGGCGTTGTAGAACTCCTGCATTTCCGGCATCGTCGAGGCGAGTCGCTTGGCGTAGCGTTCGGGTTCGGTGGCCAGGTCCCAGTCGATGTAGGGCTCGAGGTCGGCGAATTCAGTTGGCAGAGGCATCGCGGTACTCCTTGACGTAGTCTCCGACGGTCTTGTGGAGGTGACGCAGGAGAAGCTCCTGGTCGCAGAGGGGGAATTCGGTCACCGTGCGGGTGCCGATCATCGTTTGGGTGGCTTCGAGGGTGTTGGCGTCCTGGAGGGCGTATTCCTTGAAGGTCACTGCGGCGAGTTCCTGTGCGAGGCGCTCGCGGGCGTTCTTCGGGGGCACGAAGTAGAGGCTGGCCTCGAAGATGTGCTTGTCGACGGCGGTGGGCCAGTAGGTGTAGGTCAGGTACCAGCCCGGCTTCCAGACGAGCAGGGTCATGTTGGGGAAGAACTCGAAGGAGTCCTGGCCCCAGCTGTGGAAGCCGGTGGGGTTCAGTGCGGTGGGCAGTTGGTCGTCGGCGAGGCCGTCGATGTCGGGCTGGTCCCAGGGGCCGAACAGTCCGGAGCGCAGGACGCGTTCGATGGGCTTGACCATGTTGAGGTCCTTGGGCGGTGCCATGCCGCCCCAGGAGGAGATCATCGAGTGCGGGGGCTGCAGGTCGTAGTGCAGGGCTTCGTAGCCGTAGCCGGCGAGTTTGTCTGCTTCGTCCTTGACGGCCTGCTTCATGTGCAGGATCGGTGCGTGGTAGAACTCGGCGAAGGCGTCGATGAACAGCTTCCAGTTGGCGCCGATTTCGGCGCGGTAGCTGTAGACCTCGGTCATTTCACCGAAGGGGTAGCCTTCGAGGCCCTTGGCGAAGGTGCCGAGGTAGTCGACGAGGGGGATGGCGTCGGGGTCGAGGTTGATGTAGATGAACCCTTCCCACGTTTCGCAGCGTACGTCCTTGAGGCCGTAGTCGCCCTTGTCGAGGTCGAAGAATTCGCCTTCTTGCTGGACGAAGGTGAGTTCGCCTTCGAGGCTGTAGCGCCAGGCGTGGTATTTGCAGGTGAATTGCTTGCAGCTGCCCGCGGTTTCCTCGCCGGGGAAGTCGTTCCAGACGAGTTTGTTGCCGCGGTGGCGGCAGACGTTGTGGAAGGCGCGGATCTTGCTGTCGTTGCCTTTGACGATGACCAGGGAGGTGCCGGGTCCGGCGGAGGGGAGTTCTTTGGTGAAGTAGGCGCCGACGCGGGGGAGTTGTTCGACGCGGCCGACGTAGAGCCAGGTGCGCTTGAAGATTGCTTCGCGTTCGGCTTCGAAGAAGGCGGGGTCGATGGAGTCGGTGTAGTCGACCGGGGCGGTGCCGAGTTCTGGGTAGTTCTCGGTCCAGCTTCCTGCGGCCGGTTTGGTGAAGTGTGGCAAGGCTCTACCTTTCGCTTTCGAACTCGATGCCGAATGTGTTGTAGGCCATGGCCAACAGGCCGTAACCGCCTACGGTGAAGATGAAGTCCATCCGCTGCTGTTCGCTGAGTTGTTCCCCGAGCGTGTTCCAGGTCTGCTCGGACAGTGCCGAGTTCTCGACGAGTTCGGCGACCGCTGCGAGGAGTCGGTTCTCGAACTCGTCCACTGCGGTGCCGGCAAGTGCGGCTTCGATCTCCGGGCGGGAAAGCCCGGCCTCGTCCTCGGCCATCTGGATGTGGTGGCTGCGCTCGTAGTCGCAGTCGTGCAACTCCGCTACGCGCAGGATTGTCAGCTCACGCAACCGCGCGGGCAGCGTCGACCGGAACAGCAGGTGAACGCTGAACCCGAGGAACGCCTTGGTCAGATCCGGATGACGGACGAGCGTCGACATTGCAGTGCCGGCCTGCTCCGGATTCCGCATGTGCCGGGGCATCAGCCCCTTCAATGCGGAGTCGACGCGCTCGTCCCATTGGTCTGCGGGCAGTGGGGGCACCAGGGGCATGCCGAACTCCTCTCCTTGAGAATCGCATTCTCGTTTACGGATGCTAGATTCTCATGACTCCGCCGGATAGTCAACAAACGGTGGTGTGACGGCTGAACTTCCTGGTGGCAGACATGTTTCGGCTTGCTTCGCGTGCTGCGTCGCGTGCGGGACCGAATGAGCCGGCAGTCTGCGGATCAGGTGCTCGTCTGTGATGAGCATATTGATTCTCCGCATGCGAGAAGATAGTTTCCTATTGGAGAGAGCACTGTGTGGTCGTCGGGTGACCCGACGCGCGCAGACCGTCTGCCGAAAGAGAGGTTTCCCGTGACTGCAACCCTGCGCCCTGGTGGGCAACTTGCCAGCACCGTCTGCACCACTCGGGTGGTGGTCGTGCGTGCACCCGCGGATGGTGCACAGGAGATCGCCTGCGGTGGAAGCCCGATGATCGCGGCGCCTCCCGGCAAGCCCGAGTCCAAGCCCGCGGGCGATGTGGTCACCCTTCTGGGTAAGCGCTACGTCGACGCCGACGGGTCGATCGAGGTGCTGTGCACGTCACCCGGCACCGGCGAACTGTCGTACGGCGGCGCCCCGATGACCATCAAGGCCGCCAAGGCATTGCCCGCGTCCGATTGATTCGCTCGATTCCGAACTGAAGATAGGCCGGACGTGCTGCCGCAGTTGTGCAGTTCGCGGCCCCGCTACGACGGCAAGAGGTGTCGATTATGGGTGGAATGAGCTTCGCTCTGAGCGAGGATCAGGAACTGATCCGGAAATCCGTTGCCGAGCTGATGAAGAACTTCGACGACCAGTACTGGATGGAGAAGGATCTCGCTCACGAGTTCCCGACGGAGTTCTACAAGGTGCTCGCCGATGGCGGCTGGATGGGCATCACGATGCCCGAGGAGTACGGCGGCCACGGTCTCGGCATCACGGAAGCGACGATCCTCCTCGAAGAGATCGCTCGCTCCGGCGGCGCAATGAATGCCGCGAGCGCGATCCACCTCAACATCTTCGGTATGCAGCCCGTCGTCAAGCACGGCTCGGACGAAATGAAGGCGCGCACGCTGCCCCGCATCGTCAACGGCGATCTGCACGTGTGCTTCGGTGTGACCGAACCGGGCGCAGGCCTCGACACATCTCGGATCACCACGTTCGCGAAACGCGAGGGCGACAGCTATGTCGTCAACGGACGGAAGGTGTGGATCTCCAAGGCCGTCGAATCGGAGAAGATCCTCCTCCTGACCCGCACGCAGCGATACGACGAGGTCGAGAAGAAGACCGACGGCATGACGCTGTTCCTCACCGATCTCGACCGCAGCAAGATCGATATTCGTCCGATCCGGAAAATGGGACGCAACGCGGTCACCTCCAACGAGCTGTTCATCGACAACCTCCGGATCCCCGTCGAAGACCGCATCGGTGAAGAAGGTCAGGGATTCAAGCTGCTGCTCGACGGTCTCAACCCCGAGCGCATGTTGATCGCGTCCGAAGCTCTCGGCATCGGCCGTGTCGCGCTGGACAAGGCCGTGAAATACGGCAAGGAACGAGTTGTGTTCGACCGTCCCATCGGCATGAACCAGGGCATTCAGTTCCCACTCGCAGATGCACTTGCGCATCTCGATGCGGCGGAACTCGTCCTGCGCAAGGCAACCTGGCTCTACGACAACGGCAAGCCGTGTGGTCGTGAAGCGAACACCGCCAAATATCTCTGTGCCGAAGCAGGTTTCGCCGCGGCCGATCGCGCACTGCAGACCCACGGCGGAATGGGCTACTCGGAGGAATACAACGTATCGCGGTACTTCCGTGAGGCGCGCGTGATGCGTATCGCCCCGGTCAGCCAGGAGATGATTCTGAACTACCTGGCCTCCCACACGCTCGGGCTGCCGAGGAGCTACTGATGGATGCCCCGCTCGCAGGGATCACCGTGGTGACCCTCGAACAAGCGGTCTCCGCGCCGATGTGCACCCGAGTCCTCGCCGATTTCGGTGCGCGTGTGATCAAAGTCGAGAACCCGAAGGGCGGCGATTTCGCCCGCGACTACGACGACGTCGTCAATGGAATGGCCGCGCACTTCGTCTGGGCCAACCGCGGCAAGGAATCGATCGCCCTCGACCTGAAGACCGAGGGCGGACTCGAAGCCCTCCACACCTTGCTTGCGCGGGCCGACGCCCTCGTATCGAATCTCGCACCCGGCGCCACTGCGCGGCTGGGGCTGTCCCCAGCGGATCTGGCCGAACGCTATCCGGACCTGATCGCGGTCGAGATCGACGGATACGGTCCCGACGGTCCGCTGTCGCACAAACGCGCCTACGACCTGCTCATCCAGGCCGAGTCGGGGGCCTGCTCCGTCACCGGCTTCCCCGGACAGCCCGCGAAGCCCGGCCCGCCGGTTGCGGACATCAGTACCGGACTGTATTCGGCGTTGTCGATCCTCGCGTTGCTGTGCGGACGGGAACGCAATCGGGGCCGCGGCGGTGGACTGTCGAAGGTGTCGGTGAGTCTGTTCGACACGATGGCAGACATCATGGGCTATCCCCTGACGTACACCCGCTATTCGGGTGTCGAGCAGCAACCGCTCGGCATGAGTTCGCCTGCGGTGGCGCCGTACGGCTCGTATCGCACCGCCGACGATCAGATCGTCGTGCTCGGCACCACCAACGACCGCGAATGGCAGCGTCTGGCACGCGAGATCATCGGGCGCCACGACCTCGCCGACGACGAGCGGTTCTCGACCAACGCGGCGCGGTGCGAGCACCGCGCCGAGCTCGACGAGGCCATTGCCGCGTGGTGCGCGCAGCACCCGCTCGACCACGTACAGAAGATCGCCGACGAGGCGGGTATCGGTAATTCCCGCTACAACACGCCGCGCGACGTCATCGATCACCCACAACTCGCCGCCCGCAATCGCTGGCGGACGGTTGCGAGCCCGAACGGGCCCGTCGAATCGCTTCTGCCGCCCCCGGTGATCGAAGGCTACGAGCCGCCGATGGCGCCGGTACCCGGCTTGGGCGAGCATACGGACACCATCCTCGCGGACTTCGGTCTCCGCCCCGACGAGATCGATCGCCTGCGTGCGCAGGGCGCGATCGGACCGGTGCAGTGATCATCGATGGACGGGGGATGACCGTCACGCGGGGGACGAACGTCGAATACACAAGGACCCAGGAGAATTCGAATGCGTGAAGTGGTCATCGCTGCAGCCGTCCGGACCCCGGTAGGCAAGCGCAACGGTGGGCTGGCCGGGGTGCACCCGGCAGATCTGTCAGCGCTCGTGCTCGAGGCGCTGGTCGAACGAACAGGCCTCGATCCCGAGATCGTCGACGACGTCATCTGGGGTTGTGTGTCGCAGGTGGGCGACCAGTCGAGCAATATCGGCCGGTACTCGGTGCTCGCCGCCGGATGGCCGGAATCCATCCCGGGGACCACGATCAATCGGGCGTGTGGGTCGAGTCAGCAGGCGATCGATTTCGCTGCTCAGGCGGTGATGTCGGGACAGCAGGACGTCGTCGTCGCCGGTGGTGTCGAGGTCATGAGTCGGGTGCCGCTCGGCTCGGCGCGTGCGTCCGGTCAGCCGTACGGCCCCCGAGCGCTCGCCCGCTACGACGGGTTCCCGTTCAACCAGGGAATCTCCGCCGAGAAGATCGCCCAGAAATGGGGATTCTCGCGCACTCGACTCGACGAATACTCGACGACCTCGCACGAGCGGGCCGCCGCGGCGCAGGATCGTGGGGCATTCGAGACGCAGATCGTTCCGGTGATCACCGACGAGGGCACGGTCGGTGCCGACGAAGGAATCCGCCGCGGCACCACGGTCGAGAAGCTCGCCGGCCTGAAGCCCGCGTTCGCCGACGACGGCGTGATCCACGCCGGAAACTCGTCGCAGATTTCCGACAGCGCGGCCGCGCTGTTGGTGACCACCCGCGAGAAGGCGCGTGAGCTGGGCCTGACCCCGCTCGTCCGCTACCGGGCGGGTGCGGTGGCGGGTGCTGATCCGGTGCTCATGCTCACCGGCCCGATCCCGGCCACCGAGAAGGTTCTCGGGAAGGCGGGAATCGGCCTGAAGGAAGTCGGAGTCTTCGAGGTCAACGAAGCATTCGCGTCGGTTCCGCTGGCGTGGCTCGCCGAGACGGGCGCCGATCCGGAGCTGGTCAACCCTCTCGGAGGGGCGATCGCGCTCGGGCATCCGCTCGGTGGCTCGGGTGCCGTTCTGATGACCCGCATGATTCATCACATGCGCGACAACGGAATTCGGTTTGGGCTCCAGACCATGTGTGAAGGCGGCGGGACCGCGAACGCCACAGTCGTCGAACTACTCGATACGTAGGTTCACGCCTAGTGTGATTCAGCGCTGGAAATTCTCCGGCTGAGACCCTTGTCACAAGTGAAGAACCGACCTAATGTGTGTTCAGTAGGTTGGGGACGTGAGGGAGAGGGGCAGCGTGCAAAGGGCGTACGACACGCTTCTCGCCAAGGGTGAGGACCGCAGAGAACTGATTCTCAGCGCAGCTCAGCGGTTGTTGGCGAGGAACGGGTGGCGCAGCACAAGCCTCGCTCAGATCGCACGGGCCGCGGGTATCACTCCCGCGGGCCTGCTGCATCACTTCCAGTCCAAAGACCAATTGCTGCATGCCGTGCTCGACGCACGGGATGCAGACGATGATGCACGTGCTGATCGCTCGGGAGATCCGATCGAGCAGATCAGGGGCCTCTACTTGCGTTTCGAGAAGTCCCCTGACCTGGTCGGGATGTTTGCTGTACTCCTGATCGAGAACCTGGAGCCGGATGCTCCACTGCACGATCGCCTACTCGCTCGACACCGGGCCGCCGTCGACACAATCGAGGCGGGAATCCGACGTGGTCAACATGTCGGTCGGTATCGAATGGATGTGAACCCAGCCGTCAAAGCGGTGGAAATCGTCGCTTTCCTCAACGGAATGGAAACCTCATGGCTGCTCGATCGTTCGCTCCCGTTAGCCGAGATCTTCGAGGACTTCACACAGTCGCTCGAGCAACAGCTCATGCCCATCAGCACAATTTGAGGCACCGCGTCGTCATCGTCGCTCCGCGTGTGGTCGATACTGTGCGCCACGTCGGTGGGTGGCTCTACGACCAGGTCCTCGCAGGATGGGAAGTCACTGTCCTGACGCGAGAGCATCAGGATATCCGTCCCCTCGAGATCCTCGGAGCTCGAGTCGTCGATCTGGACTCGGCCTTGTCGACCGAAAACGGTCTCATTCCCGAGGCATTGGTGGCATCGGCCGAGCTCTACTCCTCCGACGAACGCATCCGAGCCGGGTTGAACAGGCTTCTCGAGCAAGGCACCACGAAATTCAGCATGTGGGGTGATGGGATCCCGGCAGACCTCGCTGCCAGGTTCTCGTCGTCGGAATACTGTATGAGCCGGGCGGCGCAGGTATTCAAGCGGCACGCGCTCGTCGCGGCAGCGGTTCCCGCGCCCGTGATCGCTCCCACCGAATCCTTCCGGACCTCCGGATTCACTGCACCGCAGTCGGGTCACCTCACGTCGGTCTGATGTCGACCGGATCGCACAAGGCACAACAGCGCAAAGACACAGCAGTGCAAAGGCGCAGCAGTGCAAAGACATAACAGTTCGGCAGCCCAGAAATGACCAACGTCCCGGCTCTCGGATGAGCGCCGGGACGTCGTGTTCGGTCGGTCAGGTCTGCTGAAGTTCGATGACGACCTTGCCGATCGCCCGCCCGTCACCGACCAGACGCAGGGCATCGACGACGCCCTCCAGCGAATACACCGCACCGATGTGTGGCACGGCGCGGCCCGAGACGAGGAGCTCGACCAGTTCGTCCTCGCCTCGCCGGTACTCGTCCGGGTCGAGATCCTGGAACTGGAACCCCTGAATGCGAATACCTTTCACCAGAACGAGGTTGAGTGGTATTCGAGGGATGCTTCCGGATGCGTAGCCGACGGTGATGAAGCGCCCGCCGCGGCGCAGCGACCTCAACGCAGGTTCCGACAGGTCGCCGCCGACGGGATCGACCACGACGTCGGCGCCCTCGGGAACAGCATCCTTCAGGAGCGCACGTAGATCACCCGACCGGTGGTCGACGAGATGCTTCGCACCGTACGACGCCGCGACCTCGAGCTTGTCGGACGAGGAGGCCACCGCGACGACCGTTGCGCCGAGAACCGCCCCGAGCTGGACCGCGGCGAGCCCGACACCGCCGCCTGCGCCGAGCACGACGAGGGTTTCACCCGGCTGGAGCCGAGCTACCGACCGGAGCGTGTGATACGCGGTGCGGTGCGCCACACCGAATGCGGCAGCGGTGCGATGGTCGACGCCGTCGGGTATCCGCTTCAGCGACGCGGCCTTTGCCGCGACCTCCTCAGCGAACGCGCCGACGATCCCGGTGCCGCTCACCCGATCGCCGACGGCGAGGCCGCCGACATCGCCGGCGACCTCCTCCACGATCCCGGCGAATTCACTACCGGGTACGAACGGCGTCGGCACGCTGACCTGGTACTTGTCGGCGACGACCAGAACATCAGGAAAATTGACCGCGGCAGCACCGACCCGCACTCGCACCTGACCCGGTTCGAGAGTGGGGGAGGGGCGTTCGTCGATCCGGACGACCTCGGGTTCCCCGTACTCGGAACAAACCGCTGCGCGCATGCCCGTTACCGTCCGTGCCAGACCGGTGCGCGCTTCTCGACGAACGCGGCCGCGCCTTCCTTGGCGTCGTCGCTGGAGAAGACGAGGCTCTGCCAGTGTCCGAGTCGCTCGCCCGCGCGCGTGGGATCCACCTGCGCGAGACGCACGAGTTCCTTGACCGCGGAGAGGCCCAGCGGGGCGTTTGCCGCGATGCGCTCGGCGAATGCCAGCGCGGCCGTCTGCACGTCTTCCGGCTCGACGACCTGGTTGATCAGGCCGAGTTCGTATCCGCGCTGCGCAGTGATCAGGTCACCGGTCAGCGTCAGCTCCATGGCGGCGGCACGCGGGATCCGCGTCCCGAGATTTGTTCCACCTCCTGCGGGGAACAAGCCCCGCTTCACCTCGGGAAGACCGAACTTCGCGGCCGAGGAGGCAACGATGATGTCGGACCCGAGAAGCAGTTCGAGCCCGCCGCCGATCGCGGTGCCGTTGGCGGCGCCGATCACAGGAATGTCGGTCTCGCCCTTGGCCAGCCGCGCGTATGCGGCGCCGGGTCCGGAGTCCAGCCCGATCTTCTCGCCGCTCGAGAACGCTCGTAGATCCATGCCCGAGCAGAAGGCGCGGTCGCCGGTACCGATGAGCACGATCGCCCGGATCTGGGGATCTGCCTCCGCGTTCTCGACGGCTGCGCCGATCCCGTTGATCACGGCGCCGGTCAGTGCATTGCGTGCCTCGGGGCGGTTCAGCCGAAGCAGGAGAACCGCACCGTGTTGTTCTTGTACGAGTCCTTCCACCGGTTCGCTCATCCCTTGTAGTCCGTCGATTCGGCGAGGTCGGCGGCCGACTTCATGAGGTTGGTGATGACCGGACCGTACGACTGCAACTTCACGTCGTCGCCGGCGCGCTGGAAGCCCTGCTCGAGGACGATGGCGAGCTTCCACTTCGCGAGGACGAGGTAGTAGTCGATGTCGTCGACCTGACGACCGGAGACCTCCGAGTAGTGGGCGAGCATCTGCGACCGGTTCGGCATGCCGCTCAGGTCGACGTAGCTGACCGCGCTTTCCCCTGGAGCGTCCATGTCCTCGGGCCAGTTCATGAGCATCCAGCCGAGGTCGAGCTTCGGATCGCCGACGGTGCCCATCTCCCAGTCGACGAGCGCTGCGAGTTTCGCGGGCGCGCCGTTCTGGTACATCACGTTGGCGAACTGGTAGTCGCCGTGCATCAGACCCGGGATGTAGTCGAGCGGACGGTGATTCTGCAGCCACTTGGTGGCGATGTCCATGCCCTCGATCTCGCGGGCCTTGATCCGTTCGAAGAATCGGGTCCAGCGGTCGACCTGGCGATCATGGAAACCTTCCGGCCGTCCGAGACCCTCGAGGCCCTGGGCCTTCCAATCGACCTTCGACAGCAGGCCGATGCCCTCCGCGAGCTGGTAGGCGAGACCGGCACGTGCTTCGGGATCGTTGTCGAACGGAGCGGGCCAGCCGTCGCGATGATCCATGGGAGACCAGCCGTCGACGAATCCCATGAGGTAGAACGCGCGACCGAGCACCGAGGTGTCCTCGCACGCGGCGATCGCGGCGGTGTGGGGCACGTCGGTACCGTCGAGGCCCTCGATGATCCTCCACTCGCGCATGATTCCGTTGTCGCGGTCGGCGGGCGCGGCTTTCGGAGGAATCCGGATGACGCTCGTGAAGTCGTCGCGGACCAGCTTGTAGATCTCGTTCTGCGTGCCGCCGGAGAGGTAGGTGGCTTCGAGCGGAGCTCCCTTACCGGGCAGTCCGCGCTCGTCCATCCACTCGGCGAGTCGTTTCGTGTCGATCACAGGTTCCCCACTTCCAGTTCGAGGTATTCGGCGTACTTTGCACGGGCTTCATCCTGCTTGCGCGGGAGCCACTCCGAGGGCCACAGATCGTCGGTGGCGCTGTAGTCACGCAGGACCTGCTTGGCGACAGTCGTCTTGTGAACCTCGGTCGGACCGTCGGCCAGGCCCATCACGGCCGCGCCGTGGATCATCTTGAAGAACGGCATCTCGTTGGTGACACCGAGCGCTCCGTGCACCTGCATCGCACGCCAGGCGATGTCGTGGAGGACGGTGGGCATCACGATCTTGGCCGTCGCGATGTCCTTGCGGAGCTTCTTGTAGTCGTTGTACTTGTCGATCTTCCACGCGGTGTGCAGCACGAACAGGCGGAACTGCGTCAGCTGCGCGTAGGAGTCGGCGATGTAGCCCTGGACAGTCTGCTTGTCGGCGAGGCGGCTACCGGCGGTCTCGCGGCTCAGTGCACGCTCGCACATCATGTCGAGTGCCTTCTGTGCCAGGCCGATCGTGCGCATCGCGTGGTGGATGCGGCCGCCGCCGAGCCGGGTCTGGGCGACAGCGAACGCCTGCCCTTCGCCGCCGAGGAGAGCTTCGGCGGGGACCCGTACGTTCTCGTAGTGGATGAGCGCGTGGCTTCCGCCGTTCATCGGCTCGCCGTACAGACCGACGTTGCGCACGATGTTGATGCCCGGGGTGTCGGCAGGCACGAGGAACATCGACATGCCCTTGTGTACCGCCACCTCGGTGTCGGTCACGGCCATCACGATCAGGAACGAGGCCGTCTTGGCGTTGGAGGAGAAGTACTTCCAGCCGTTGATGACCCAGTCGTCGCCGTCCTTGACCGCTTGGGTGCGGAACTGCGCGACGTCGGCGCCGCCTTGAGGTTCGGTCATCGAGTACGTCGAGAACAGTTCGCCGTCGAGCAGTGGCTGCAGGTACTTCTTCTTCTGCTCGGGAGTGCCGTAGTGCGCGATGATCTCGGCGTTGCCGGTGTCGGGCGCCTGGCACCCGAAGACGATCGGTGCCCACGACGAGCGACCGAGGATCTCGTTGAGCAGTGCGAGTTTGAGCTGTCCGTAGCCCTGGCCGCCGAGTTCCGGCCCGAGGTGTGTGGCCCACAGGCCCTGTTCACGAACCCGCTGCTTGAGCGGATCGATGGCCTTGCGCCGAAGTCCGTCCAGGGGTACGAACTGCTGGTGCTCCCACACCAGGTCCAGGGGCTCGACCTCGTCGCGCACGAACGCGTCGGCCCAGTCCAGTTTTTCCTGGTATTCGGGGTCGGTTTCGAAGTCCCACGCCATTGCCTGGCTCCTCTCTGATCCAAAGAATATCGATACCATCTTTCCAGAATGCTATTCTTACACGACTGAAGGCAGTTTGGAACAGTCCGCTACGAAAGGCACCGAGTTGAAAGCCGAAGACCTTTTCCATCTGGGCGTGGTAACAGACGATCTGACCACGACGAAGTCCGAGTTCTCGCAGCTCTTCGGGTACGAGTGGGGGCCGGAGGTCGGCGGTGAGGTAGCAGTGACGCTCCCGACGGGCGAGCAGGTGGTCGACCTGTTGTGTGCGTTCTCGATCACCGAGCCGCGAATCGAACTCGTCCGGAGCGCACCGCTGCCGCTGTGGGAGGCGGTCCCCGGAATTCACCATCTCGGCTACTGGTCCGACGACGTCGACGCGGATCGCGACGAGTTCGCCGGCCAGGGTTACAGCACCGAAGCAACCCGCCTGGCACCCGACGGCAGTCTCTTCTTCGCCTTCATGCGCAGCCCGTCCGGGCTGCTTCTCGAGTTCGTCACCCGTGTGGCGGAACCGGGCATGTCGCAGTGCTGGGCAGCACCGCAGTAGAAGCACCGCACCGAGTCGAGAAGGAGAGAATGGGAAACGTCGGAATCGTGACCGGTGGAGGTCGCGGGATGGGATTGTCGTGCGCGGAGCAGATGGTAGGCACCGTCGACACGCTGCTGCTCGTCGACATCGATGACACCTCCGCGAAAGAGGCCGCGGCGCAGTTGTCGTCGGACCGGACCGTGGTCGAGTCGTTCGTCGCCGATGTCGGTGACGCAGAAGCGCTCGGCCGGCTCGCGGACCGCGCGGCCGAACTCGGGACGCTGCGTTCCGTCGCTCACGCTGCCGGAATCTCTCCGACCATGGCCGACTGGCGCAGGATCGTGTCGGTAGACCTGGTCGGTACCGCACTGCTCGCGCATGCGCTTCGTCCGCTTGCGACCGCCGGTACGGCGATGGTCTATTTCGCCTCCATGGCGCCGCTGATCGGGCAGATGGATCCGAGCCCGGAACTGGGTGCGGTCCTGGACGATCCGCTCGATGAGCATTTCCTCGACAAGCTCCGCGAGATCGTGGGGGAATCGATCGAGCAACCGGGTATCGCATACTCGTGGGCGAAACACGGCGTGCAGCGATTCGCGCGTACAGAAGCCATCCGGCTCGGTGCCGCGGGAGCGCGTGCGAACTCCGTGTCGCCGGGGCTGATCGATACGCCGCAGGGCCGGCAGGAGGCGGCGAGCAATCCGCGTATCGCCGACATGCAGCGCGCGACACCGCTCGGGCGACTCGGGCAGGCCGACGAGCTCGCGAAGGTCGTGGCGTTCCTGCTGTCCGACGGTGCGAGCTTCGTCAACGGCATCGACATCCTCGTAGACGGCGGCGTCATGGCGGCGATCAACTCGCAACGCGAGAAGTCCGCGTCGTGACCGACCCCATGGGCGTGGGGGTGCATCACGGTGGAACCGGCACGTCCATCCCGTTGGTGGACCTCGCACGGGCCGCTGAGGCCCGATCGCGGCGTTGTTGTAGGGCGCTCTACGGTCGCAGACTGCGCAGAAACAGGTCGACTGCGGCACGGATGTGCTCGTCGACATTGCCGCGGATGATCCCGAACGATGCGAGGCGCGCCGGCGCGCCTGCCGCCATGCCGAGAAACAGTTCGGCGAGGGTATCGGGGTCGTCGGCCACGATGGCACCGGTGGCGGCGTGCCGACGAAGGAGTTCGGCGACCTGCTTCGTACGCGGCCAATATCCGGAACCGAGTGCCTTGCGGGCGATATCGGGGTAGCGGGAGGCGTAGGCGACCGAGACCTGCTGGAGTTTGATCATCGACGGGTCGAGGGCGCGGCGGACCGCGGTGCCGGCGATCGCGGTCAGCGCCTTCTCCAGATCGCCGAAATCCGGGAGCTCGGGCTCGGGCCATGGCCAGTCGGTCCGCGACATCGCCCACCCGAGCACCGACCGGAAGACGTCCTCCTTGGTGGGAAAGCGTGCGTACAGCGACGGTTTCGTCGTTCCCGCTGCCGCTGCGATGGCATTCATCGTCGTGCCCTCGTAGCCATTTTCGAGGAACAGTCGGAGTGCGGATTCACGAACGGCTGCATCGAGTTTGCCGGCTTCCTCCTTGGTCGGTCGGCCCCCTCGGCGCCGACCGGTGCTCGCGGCCTGCGGCAAATCGTTCACCGGTGTCATAAGTGAGGAGTGTGCCAAACAAAATTGCCTCTGGACACAAATCTTTCCTCCTGAGTATGGTTATCCGTAATCGATAACTATACCCACAAGTCTAGTTATCTCGGATTCCCCGAAACTCAACGGCCGGAGGGCACAGTGACAGAAGTGACGATGCAGAAGGACGTCATCGGGACGTTGAATGCGTACTTCCAGGAACGGCGGGCGCAGGTCCCCGTTCTGACGCAGCGTGCGGACGATCAAGGCATCACCGAAATTACCTCGCGAGAAGACATCGTTCCCCTGCTCTTCCCTCACACCACCTACAAGAGCTACCCGGAAACACTTATCGCCAAGGGGAAGTGGCAACAGATGAACCGCTGGCTCGGTTCTCTGTCCACCCGTCGGCTCGACGACGTCGACGTCTCCGGTGTGACGGATGTGGACGGCTGGATCGCCGCGCTGGAAAAGGCCGGCCACATGGTGTCCAGCTCGAGCGGAACCAGTGGAAAGGGCTCGTTCCTCAACAAGTCTGTGCGCGACCTCGAGGTCAACCAACAGAATCTGCTCGACTGCTTCACATCACTGGGGATAGCGCCCGAAGGCACATGGCACGTCATCCCGGTCGGGCCCGACACCGGTCAGACCCAGCACAACGCAGTTCGCGATCTGATGATCGATTCGTTCTCCCGCCCCGATGCGCTCCCGCTGTTCGACGCGCCTCCGGCGGAGGGCTTCCATCGCTACATGACGAAGCTGTCGGCGATGCGGCGAGCGATGGCCGATGGCACTGCCGCCCCCGACGACATCGCGTCCTTCGAAGCGGAGGCCGCAGACCGAGCTGCGCTCCAGGATCGGCGACTGAACCATTACGCCGATGAGATCCTCGCCCGCCGCGACGAGAACATCCTGTTCACCTCCCAATTCCCGCAGCTGTACCGCCTCGTCGAGATCCTCCGCGAGCGGGGTGTCAAGGACGGCGACATCACCGGTGCCAACGGACTCACCAGCGGTGGCGGATTGAAGGGCACCAACCTGCCCGACGACTACCAGGAACAGATCTACCGGATGCTCAACATCGTTCCGGAGCGCTTCCTGCACTACTACTCCATGCAGGAACTCAACAACCGGATGTTCAAGTGCCCGGAAGAGGGTCGCTACCACGTGCCGGAGGAAATCGTCCTTCTCGTTCTGAACAAGGACGGCGACGCGCTCGCCGAGGCATCAGGCGACCTGGTCGAAGGCCGAGCCGCATTCGTCGACACCACCGTCGACGGCCGCTGGGGCGGCACCATCTCGGGCGACAAGATCACGGTCGATCAGGGCCGCTGCCCGTGCGGGCGCGACGGCGAGACCGTCCTGCCGAACATCGTGCGCTACTCCGACCTCGGAGACGACGACAAGATCACCTGTGCCGGAACCATGGACGCCTATGTCCGCGGAATCGTAGGGGAGTAGAGCACCATGACCGCAACTGCACCTTCACCCGCACGCACCAAGATCCAGGTACCGCATTTCGTGCGCGGAAAGCTGGTCTGGGGCGAGGACAACGAGTACCTCTCCCGCGACTTCGGAGTCCCGTTCGTGACTCCCAAGATCGAATACAACGAGTTGTTCGTTCCGCGCACGGAGCCCGGGCCGGCCTTCGATGTGCCCGTCTCGGAGATCATCGACTTCCTCGTGGAGACCGCCGGGCAACTCTCCCTGGAGAAGAACCCCTATCTTCAGGAATCGCTGGAGATGACGCTGCAGGTCAGCGCACTGCCCCGGCGGATCATCGAGAACACCTTCCGGCGACCGGGCCAGTTCCTGACGAAGAAGGCCCTCGAATACCGGCTCGAGCGCACCTTCGGAAGCATCGACGTCCTCGACGGATGGGTCGAGAACACCGACCCCAACGGCAGCGTCAGCAAAATCCGTGCATTCCCGCCGCGACTCGTCCACATGCTTGCCGGGAACTCACCGAGCGCGGCCATGACATCGATCGCCGACGCGGCTCTTCTCAAGGCCGTCAACGTGTTCAAGATGCCGTCGGCAGACCCGTTCACCACCGTTGCCGTGCTCCGGACGATGGCCGATATCGCACCCGATCACCCCGTTCTGAAGTCGATCTCTGCTGTCTACTGGCGCGGCGGTGACGAGTCGGTCGAAGGCGTGCTCTACCGCTCGCAGTACTTCGACAAACTCGTGGCGTGGGGCGGCGGTGCCGCGATCGAGAACGCGGCGAAGTACGCGGGGCCGGGCTTCGGTCTGATCTCGTTCGACCCGAAGGTCTCGATGGCGATCGTCGGTCGCGAGGCGTTCGAATCGGAAGAGACGCTGCGGGAGGTCGCCGAGCTCGCGGCTGCGGACGTCACGATCTTCAACCAGGATGCGTGCCTCGCAGCGCGTCACATCTGCGTCGAGGGCGACGTCGAACAGGTCGACCGCTTCTGCGCGCTGCTGCACGAGCGCCTCGGTGTGGACCGTGATTTCGCGTCTGCACTAGGCCCGAAGCCCGACTCCGAAATCCGCGAAGCGGTCGAAGGAATGCGCTACCTGGAGCCGGACTACCGGGTATGGGGCAAGTTCGACGGCTCCGGACTCGTCGTCCGCTCGCCGGAGATGGTCGACTTCCACCCCAACTTCAAGACCGTGAACGTCATTCCGATCGCGCAACTGCGTGACGCTGCGTCCTACGCGACGGTGGCCACACAGACGGTCGGCGTCTACCCGGCGCACCGCAAGGCCGAGATCCGCGATCACCTCGCGACCGCGGGTGTGCAGCGGCTCGTCAAGCTCGGTGGTGCACTTCGCGGCAGCATGGGCGGCCCGCACGACGGCATGTACCCGCTGCACCGCATGGTGAACTGGGTGGTGGACGACGATGCCTGAAAATGCAATTCCGATGCGGGTGCTCGGCCGCTCCGGTATCCGGGTCAGCGACCTGTGCCTCGGCACGATGACCTTCGGCACCGAATGGGGTTTCGGCACCGACGAATCGACCAGCCGGAAGATCTACGAGACGTACCGGGAAGCCGGCGGCAACTACCTCGACACCGCGAACAACTACACGAACGGTTCGAGCGAGGAAATCCTCGGGCGACTCGTGGCACCGGAGCGCGACTCGGTCGTCGTGAGCACCAAGTATTCCTTCCCCACCGACCCCGCCGATCCCAACACGGGCGGAAACCACCGGAAGAGCCTGCGCCGCAGCGTCGAGACGAGCCTTCGCAGGCTCGACACCGACTACATCGATCTGCTGTGGGTCCATGCGTGGGATCAGTGCACACCGGTGGACGAGACCCTGCGCGCTCTCGACGACCTGGTGCGGTCGGGCAAGGTGCTCGCGATCGGGGTGTCGAACACCCCGGCCTGGGTTGTATCGCAGTCCGTCGCCATCGCCGAACTGCGCGGATGGAACTCGTTCTGCACGATGCAGGTGGAATATGCGCTCACCGCACGCACTGCAGAACGCGACCTCTTGCCGATGGCACGAGCGCTGGGTATCGAGGTCTCCGCATGGAGTCCGCTCGGGCGCGGCACCCTGGCCCGCACCATGTCCGACGAAGACTTCGCGAAGCTCCCCGTCCCCGTGCAGCGGGTCCTGACCACCACGCGTGAGGTTGCCGGCGAGCTCGGTGTCTCACCCGCGCGGGTCGCGCTCGCATGGGTACGCACGCAAGGGCTTATGCTGTCGATCGGTGCACGCACTGTCGACCAGATCAACGACAATCTGGCGGCACTGGACGTAGAACTCGACGACTCGCACCTGGCGCGACTCGATGAGGCATCGAAGATCCGCCTCGGCTATCCGCACGAATTCCTGCACGAGCGCCGGGCGATGTTCACACCGGATGCTCTTCGGGCCCGAGCCCGTCGGTAGCTCGCGACTGAGGAAGGCAAACACGATGGAGACCCTCGAACACTGGATCGACGGAGCTGCCGCAGCGCCCCACGGCGGTGGCTACCTCCCGGTGACCGATCCCGCGACCGGTCGCACCGTGCGACAGATCGCGGACGGCGACAGCGACGACATCGACACCGCGGTCGCCGCTGCGTCGAGGGCGACATCGGAGTGGTTGAAGATCCCGGCCCTGGCACGTGGGCGCCTGATCACCGACCTCGGCCGGGCAATTCGTGCGAACAAGTCCGAATTGGCCGAGCTCGAGGTGAGTGAGACGGGTAAGCCACTCGCCGTCGCGGCGGGTGAAATCGAGAACTCCGCCGTGTATTTCGAGTTCTACGGTGGACTCGTCGGGATGCCCGTCGGGGAGACCCTCGACGTGGCACCCGACGAGCATGTGTTCACCAAGCGCGAGCCGTACGGTGTCATCGGCGTCATCACGCCGTGGAATGTGCCGCTCAATCAGGCGTCGCGGGCCTGTGCGCCCGCGCTCGCCGCAGGTAACACGGTGGTACTGAAACCGTCCGAGAACACCTCGGCGACCAGTGTGCGGCTCGCGCAACTCGCCACGGAGGTCGGGATTCCCGACGGCGTGGTCAACATCGTGCTCGGAAACGGACGCGAAGCGGGTGCTGCGCTCGCACAGCACCCGGCGGTCGCGAAGGTCGCGTTCACGGGCTCGGTGCCGACGGGCCGTGCTGTCGCGGGTATTGCGGCAGAACGGATCATTCCGGTGACCCTCGAACTCGGCGGAAAGTCGGCGAACATCATCTTCGCCGACGCCGCTCTCGATACCGCCGTCGCCGGGGCACTGGCGGCATTCACCGGCAACGCGGGGCAGGTATGTTCCGCGGGTACCCGTCTGCTGGTGCAACGCGAGGTCCACGACGAGGTCGTACGCAGATTGGTCGACGCTGTCGCTGCGATCCGGGTGGGACGCGACATGGGTCCGATCATCACTCGCGAACAGTTCGGGCGCGTCCAGGAATACTTCAAGGTTGCCGAATCGGAGGGTGCTCGTGCCGAGATCGGCGGCACTGTCTCGGCGTTGGCGGAGGAGACCGGCGGCTTCTACATCGACCCCACCGTGTACACCGGGGTGGACAACTCGATGCGCATTGCGCGCGAAGAGATCTTCGGTCCGATCGTCGTGGTGATCCCGTTCGACACTGACGACGACGCTGTCACGATCGCCGACGACTCGGAGTACGGTTTGATCGCCGGTGTGTGGACCAGGGATGTGTCCCGGGCGCTCGCTGTCAGCGACCGTTTGCGCACCGGCCAGGTTTTCGTCAACACGTGGTCGACGGCATCGGTTCAGACCCCGTTCGGTGGATGGAAGAACAGTGGCTACGGACGCGAGAAGGGCGTCGAAGCGCTGCACCACTACGGACAGGTCAAATGCGTCACCGTCAAGCTCTGACCAACGCACGCGGGTGCTGACACTCATTCTCGGAAGGAACGTTTCATGACCCAGGACTCAGTGACGACTCAGAAAGCAGGGGTGAGCGGAGTGTCCGTCGACGACGCGCACCGCGCCCTCTTCGACGCCGGACTCGCGGTCCGCAGGGACGTGCTCGGCGATGCGTACGTCGATGCCGCCCTCGAACGCAACGCAGGATCGGACGGAGAGTCGCTGCAGGAGTATGTCAGCGAATTCGTCTGGGGCGGTGTGTGGACGCGCGACGGGCTCGAACGCCGCGACCGCTCGCTCGCGACGATCAGCATTCTCATCGCGCTGGGGCAGCACCAGGAACTGGCGACGCACATTCGCGCGGGGCTCGGCAACGGTCTCACCCGCAAGGAGATCACCGAGACGGTCGTCCACGCGACCGCCTATGTGGGTTGCCCCGCAGGTATTTCGGCGATGCGGGTGGTTCAGGAAGTGCTCGTGACCGAACTCGGCCCGCTCACCGCGGGGGACAACGCATGACCGCCGGCCCGGAAACCGCAACGATCAAGATCGTGCCGTTGCCCGGCAAGACCGTCGGCCACATCGGACTCGGTGCGATGGGACGGCCCATTGCCCAGAATTTCGTGGCCAGCGGTCAGTCCACGGTGGTGTTCGACGCCGATCCGGCGTCCCAGGAACGGTTCCTCGCCGGCCACACCGGTATCCGGGGCGCAACGGGTCCGGCCGACTTCGCGGACTGCGACGTCGTGGTCCTGGTGCTCCCGACGAGCGACATCGTCGACAGCGTCGTCCTCTCGGACGACGGCCTGCTGAAGCACCTTCGGCCCGGTAGCACGATCATCGACATGGGATCGAGTATCCCCACGCGCACACAGGCACTCGCCGCAGCGGCGGCAGAGAAGGGCATCGCGGTCGTCGACGCTCCGGTCAGTGGAGGTGTCGCGCGTGCCCGGCAGGCCGCGCTTGCCGTGATGGTCGGCGGAGAAGCGGCCGCGGTCGATTCGGTGGTTCCTCTGCTGAATGCGACGGGCAGCGACGTCATCCACGTCGGTCCGGTCGGATCCGGTCACGCGGCGAAGGCCCTCAACAATCTGATGGCCGCGAACAACGTGCTCATCGCGGCGGAAGCGCTTCTCGTCGGCCGCAAGTTCGGGATCGATCCTGCCACGTTGCTCGGCGTGCTCAACGCGAGCAGCGGACGTAATCAGGCGACCGAGACGAAGTTCGAGAAGTTCGTGTTGTCGAGGTCGTTCGACTCCGGGTTCGCTGCGCGCCTGATGCGCAAGGACATCGGAATCGCACTCGACCTGGCGCACGATCAGGAGATCTCACCGCTCCTCGGGGAGGCAGTGGGACGGTTGTGGAACGCGGCGGTCGACGAACTCGATCCGGCCGCAGACCAGACGGATGTGGTGCGGTACCTGGAGGAACTCCACCACGTGTCGCTGGGAGATCCGGCCGATCACTGAGAAACAAAGCCTCGCTCCTCAGGGAGCGAGGCTTTTCTCATCGGTAGGTCAGCGCAGAACGGTTCCGCCGTCCACGTTGACCACCTGACCGGTGATCCACGATCCTTCGTCCGACATCAGGTATGCCACCATGCTCGACACGTCGCGCGGTTCGCCGTGGCGCGTGGTCCGGTTACGCGCCATTCCCCGCTCGAGGATCTCGGCGGGCGCACCGTCGCGGATCTCGGGTGTCACGATCAGACCGGGCGTGATCGCGTTGGCACGGATACCTTCTTTGCCCCACCGTGACGCCACGTGTCGGGCGAGGGCGTTGATGCCGGCCTTGGTGGCGGAATAGGCGGGGCGGGCTGCCTCTCCCGTGAACGACGCGATCGACGACGTGTAGACGACCGCTCCACCGCCACGCTCGAGCAGTTTCGGAACGGTGTGTCGGGTGACCAGCATGTGGCCGCGCAGGTTCACCGCCACGGTGCGATCCCAGACATCGAGGTCGATGTCGACGACGTCGCTGTCCTTGCTGACCGATCCCATATCGCCCGCATTGATATGTACGGCATCGAGTCCGCCGTATGCGTCGATGGTCGCCGCGACGAGAGCCTGTACGGATGCGTCGTCGGAGATGTCGACGTGGACGGCAATCGCGGTGCCGCCGTTCTCGGTGATCGTCTCCGCGGTGTGCCCGGCGCCCTGCAGATCGATGTCGCCGACGACGACCTTCGCTCCCTCACGGGCCAGACGCGCGGCAGAATCGGCTCCCAGACCTGTCGCAGCTCCGGCGACCAGGATGACCTTGTCCTTCAAACCTTCCACAGCTGCCCCTACGAGAATTGTGCTTCTGAAATGCGGAATGACGTTCTACAGTTGAGGGTATCCGACCTGACCGATACCGTCGAACTGCCACTGTGAGAGCGAGAACCTGTGACGGAGACCGATATTCGACTGACTCCGACCGTGCATGCCCTCGAGCGTCCGGATGCGCCTGCGATCGTGATGGGCGCGAACGGCGAGACGGTGACCTACGCGCAACTCGAGGAACGGTCGGTGCGGTTCGCCCGTGCACTCCGAGCCCGCGGGCTCGAGCCCGGAGACCATATTGCGATCCTCATGGAGAACAACCGCCCCTTCCTCGAAATCTGCTGGGCCGCTCAACGGTCCGGCCTGTACTACACCGCGATCAACCGGCATTTCAAGACCGGCGAGGTACAGCACGTACTCGACGACTGCGGCGCCACCGCCCTGATCACCAGCGACACGGTGCGCGACACCGTCGAACAACTCGACCTCACCGAGATCTCTGTTCGGGTGTGCGTCTCCGGGGACATGCCGGGCTTCGAACGCTACGACGAAGTGCTCGCCGACGAGACCGTCGAGCCGATCGACGAATCCGAGGGACGCGAGATGCTCTACTCGGGCGGCACCACCGGATTCCCGAAGGGTGTGCGTAAGCCGCTGCCCCGAACCGCGTTCGGCGACCCGTCGTCGCCTCCCGTGCAGATCGCCAAGGGGCTGGTCATGGGCGGTCCACAATCGGACGTGGTCTATCTGTCACCGGCACCGCTGTATCACGCGTCGCCGCTGGTTTTCTCGATGTCGTGGCACCGGCTCGGCGGCACCGTCGTGGTGATGGAGAGCTTCGATCCTCAGCGGTGTCTCGAGCTCATCGAGACACATCGGGTCACCCACGCCCAATTCGTTCCGACGATGTTCGTCCGCATGCTCAAACTTCCCGAGTCCGAGCGCTCCCGGTACGACATCTCGAGCCTCCGCTCGGTCGTCCACGCCTCGGCGCCGTGCCCGATACCGGTGAAACGGCAGATGCTCGAATGGTGGGGGCCGATCATCGACGAATACTATTCGGGAACAGAAGATGTCGGGACCTCGGTGATCACCGCCGCGGAGTGGCTGGAGCATCCAGGATCCGTCGGGCGGCCCATGCAGGAATGTCACATCGTCGGCGAGGACGGCGAAGAGCTTCCCGACGGTGAGATCGGGTCGATCTACTTCGCCGGAGGCCGCCCGTTCGAGTACCACAACGATCCGGAGAAGACGGCGTCCGTCACCAACGACAAGGGGTGGCGAACCCTCGGCGACATGGGATACCGCGACGAGGACGGATATCTCTACCTCACCGACCGGGTCGCATTCATGATCATTTCGGGCGGTGTGAACATCTACCCGCAGGAGACCGAGAACCTGCTCGTCACACATCCCGCCGTAGCGGACGCCGCGGTGATCGGAGTGCCCGACGACGAGATGGGCGAATCCGTCAAGGCCGTGATCCAGCTACTGGACCCGTCGGCGGCGGGCGCGCACCTGGCAGCCGAACTCATCTCCTTCTGCCGCGCCGAACTCGCGTCCTACAAGTGCCCCCGCAGCATCGACTTCGTCGACGAACTCCCACGCGACCCCAACGGAAAGCTGTACAAGCGCCGAGTGCGCGACGAATACTGGACCGGTCACGAAACCCGGGTCATCTGAAACGTATCGGTCAGGTTCGTGCGCTGATCGCGGTGTCCAGGACACCGAGATCGGCGCCGAGTTCTGCAACCGTGTTGCGCACCACCGAGACATCCTTCGAGATGAACTCACCGACCGAGCTGCGGAACGCCTCGACGGAGCCACGCATCGCGACATTTCCCATCACCTTGCACGACCCACTCCCGTGGGGGAGAGCGGAAAACAGGGCATCCGGCGCGACACCGAGTTGCTGCCCGAGCGCCTCTGCCTCGGCCAGCAGCCCGATCTGGGCAGCGAACAGTGCGTTGTTCACGAGCTTGACGCGCAGTCCGTTGCCGCTCGGTCCGACGTGCAGTACAGGGTCGCCGTAGGCATTCAGCACGGGAACGACGGCGGCGACGTCGGATTCGGGACCACCGACGAAGAGCGTCAGGTTGCCTGCCGCGATGTCGTGCGGACCGCCGCTCACCGCCGCATCGACAACCGCGATCCCCAGCGGTTCGGCCACCGCGACGAGATCGTCGATCGTCTTCGGGCTGATGGTCGTGTGGATCACGAGGGACGACCCCCGCGGCATCGCCTGCAGGAGCCCGTGATCGAGGCAGACCTCGCGGACCTGCGCGTCGGTGAAGACGCATACCGTCACGAGATCGACGTCGATACCCACCTCGGAGACATCGGAGACAGCGTGCGCGCCGGTGCTTTCGATTGCGGCGCGTGACTCGTCGGAGCGCCCGAGTACCCGAACTTCGTGCCCCGCACCGAGAAGGCGCTTCACCATGGGCATGCCCATGCGGCCCGCTCCGATGAATCCGATGTGGCTCATCGCTGGTACCCCATCATGTCGAGTGTGGCGTCTGCTGTGGTCAGAGAGACTCCTGCGGAGGCTCCCGCGCTCTCGGCGAGGCTCGCGACGAGAGTGACGTCCTTGCGCAGAAGCTCACCGGCATGACCTGCGATCCGCTCGAGGCCACCCGCGGAGACGACACGACCCAGCGCGAAGCTGTTCGCCGTACCATGCGAGACGACCTCGCCGAGCTTGGCAGGGTCGACGCCGAGCGACTTGCCGAGCTCCAGCGTGCTCGCCGCGGTGGCCAGGTTGGCGGTGAAGAGCAGGTTGTTGAGCAGCTTCGCGACCTGACCCGATCCCAGCTCACCGAGGTGGACGACGGGGTTTCCGTACGTCTCGAACACGGGCCGGGCCGCCTCGACGCTCTTGTCGTCTCCACCGAGCATGACGAGCAACGTTCCCGCGGCCGCGCCCATGCCGCCGCCGCTGACCGGCGCATCGATGATCGACACACCCTTCGCGCGGGCCACCTCCGCGAGTTCCTTGCAGGTGTCGGGATGGACGGTGCTGTGGATCGCGATGATGCCGCCGTCACGCATTCCTTCGAGGATGCCGTTCTCACCGGTGATCACCGCGCGGACGTCGTCGTCACTCACGACGCACAGGCATACGAGGTCGCTGGCCTCCGCGAGTGTCGCAGGGGTATCGGCATACTTCGCAGCGGTGTCGGAGTAGGGCTCCAACGACTCCTTCCGCCGAGCCCACAGCGTCACGTCGTAGCCTGCTTCGACGATGCGGCGCGCCATGGGGCCGCCTTGGCTACCGAGACCGATGAATCCGACGCGCATCATGTGTCCTTACCTTGGTGGCCTCGCCGAGCGAGGGAGTCGTCGATGAAGTTCATGACCGTCCGGTGGTACTCCGGCGCGGCGTTGCAGACGCTGAGGTTGTGGCCTCCTCCTGCGATCCGGGCCGTGACGACACGAGGGGAGGCGGTGAACATCGCGGCGACATCGTCGAGTGCCTCCGGATCGCTGCGCCACACCCGCTCGTACTCGCCGGCGGTGTAGTGGACGGGGACACGCACCCGCTCTGCCAGCGGAGGGAAGGTCTCCGTGGGCCAGATCGCCGTGACATCGGCCTCGTAATCCGGTGTGCGAGAACCGATTGCCGCGCCACCCATGATGTCGGCCGGATAGAGGTCCTCGTCGGGAGTCCAGATCAGTTCGCCCACACCTTTCGCCTGAGCGTAGCGCTCACGCGTGCCGAGAATTCCCGCCGCGAGTGCATGGTGTTCGCGACCGGTACCGGAGATCGCGAGACCGAGCAGCTCGTGGCCGTGGTCGTCGGTGGCCATCCGTACCGCCAGTTCGCTGCCGACCGAATGTCCCCACAGGAACAGGCCGGTACTGCATGCGCTCGAGCCGAGAACAGCGTCCACTGCCGCGTAGGTGAGCTCGGCCCGACGCTGGGAATTGCGGAGCTCCTCGGCGAACGGCCTCGAGGCACCGTAGCCGGGACGGTCGAGAGCGAGCACCGTGTAGCCGCGCGAGGCAGCGGCACGCATCATCGACAGTTCAGGGTGCCCCGGGCAGTCCCAATAGGCGGAGAATGCAGCACCTCCGTGCAGTGCAACGATCACTGCGCGCGGGTCGGGGGCCTCGAGGAGGAGTCCCGAGATCGGGATGCCCTCGATATCGACGACGCGGGAGACGGGTGAGGAACTCCACGCGTCGCCGACACCGGCCTCCTCGATCGCTGAGGATTGTGGGGAAGTGGACGTCATGAGTCCATCCGCAGAAGCATCGCGCCGCCCGGGGAGAGCCCGCCGGTCGCTGCCACCGCGACACGCGCGCCTGCGACCTGCCGCGCACCGGCTTCTCCGCGCAACTGTGTCACGGCCTCGTGGATCAGACCCATGCCGTGTGTGCGGCCGTGGGACAGCTGGCCCCCGTGTGTGTTGAGGGGAAGGATCCCGTCGCGGGCAATGTTCTTGCCGCCGGCGAGGAAATCCTTCGCTTCACCGATACCGCAGAAGCCGAGCCCTTCGAGCCACGACAGACAGTTGAAGCTGAAGCCGTCGTAGAGTTCGGCCACATCGACATCTTCGGGCTTCATCGAGGTGCGCGACCACATGTGCGCCGACGGCCCGAGCGAATGCGGTTCATGGGTCAGCGTGCTCTGATCCCAGTCCATACGTTCCATGATCTGTGTGCCGACGGCCTCGACGAGTACCGGAGGCTTCGGGAGGTCGCGCGCTGCATCGACGGCCGAGACGATCACGGCGATCGAACCGTCGCACGGAACATCGCAGTCGTAGAGCCCGAAAGGCGTGGTGATCGGACGGGCCGACATGTAGTCGTCCATCGTCATGGGATCGCGGTAGATCGCGGTCGGGTTCAGCGCCGCATTGGCGCGCTGGTTGAGAGCGATCCAACCGAGCGTCTCGCGGTCGGTTCCGTAGCGATGAAAATGTCGCTGCGCGTTCTGCGCGAGGGTGTGGGCGGCAGAAGTGGCACCGAACGGCATGAACCAGTTCGGGGTGCGTCCGCCGGACGGGGGAGCGATCTCTCCACGCTTCATCAATTCGCTGTAGGTGGCTTCCCACAGGGTGCGGTAACAGAGCACGTGCCGTGCAGCGCCGCTGGCGACCGCGATCATCGCGGCGATCACCGATCCACCCGGGCCGAACGTCTCGATGCCGCCGTTGTGCCACGTCGGCCGCAAGCCCAGCGCAGCCTCGACCTGCGTGATGCCGCCCTCACCGAACCCCCCGACGTTTCCGCCGCCGGGATAGCTTGCGATGCCGTCGATGTCATCCATCGTCAGACCTGCATCGGCGACAGCACGTTCGCACGCCTCGATGGTCAGGTCGATGGGTGAACGCATCAGCCGGCGACCGATTTCGGACATGCCGACGCCGGTGAGCGCAACCTTGTCCTCGTACTTGTCCTGCGTGGCCGGGGGGCGCACATGGAACCGAAACTGATCGGGCTCGATCTCTTCGGGCGGCAGGGGAGAGAGTTCGCCCTGCTCCTGCGCGGGTCGGAAGAGCGGAAGCCACACGTCCGCGTCCTGCTGGAAGACGACTTCCATGCGCATTCCGAGTTCGAGCTCCTCGGGATCGCACTCGACGATGTTGGTGGTCAGTCGGACCCGAGGATCTTCCTCGATCGCAACCTGCGCAACGACATACTGCGCAGGCAGACCGGGCACAGAGAAACGGTGGTTGACCGTGAACCCCGCCAGGGTCGCAAAACCGGATACCTCGCGGACACCCATCCGGTGCTCCCGGCAGTACCGGCAGATCGGTTGTGGCGGATGAATGAGAGCCGAGCACGACTCGCATTCCTGAATCCGCAGCACACCGTCGGCCCCGGCCGTCCAGAAGAAGCGGTTCTGAGAGGTGAGTTGGGGTAGGGGGCGACCCGAGGCTTTCGCCACGGGTGTGTCTCCGGTCTGGTCGACCACCGCTGTCTCGGCCACGTGCGTCGAATTCCTTACTGTCCGTGCCGGGGACACCGCTGCGTATCAGGCAGCAGCGTCCCCGGATGAAATCGGTTGCTGTCGGCTCAGTTGCTGCCGGATCAGTTGCCGAGGTCCGCCGAATCCTTCTTGCGGGTGATCGGATCTGCGAGACGCTGCTCGTCGCAGATCTTCTGGAGCTTCTTCAGTGTGTCTTCGAGATTGTCGCCGAGACGCGGCCCGGGGGTGAACGTCGCGGGCAGGTGCCGCATGCCCTGGATCACGCCGATGGTGTCGTAATGCACTGTTCCCTCGACGTCGACGGTGTAGTCCGGCATGCGATCGAGAACGGCGAGTACCATCCGTTTGAACACCATGCGCGCCATGTTGGAGCCGACACACCGGTGGATTCCGAGCCCGAAGCTGAAGTGACGGTTGCCTCGTCGCTCGAGATCGATGTTGTTCGGATCGTCGAACAGCTCGGGGTCGCGGTTGGCCATGGCCCACGACAACCACAGCCGGTCGCCTTCCTTGAACTCGGTACCGTCGAGTTCGTAGTCGGCGGCGAAGGTACGGCCATCGCCAGGCGCCGGCGTGAAGTAGCGCAGGAACTCCTCGGTGGCGGGATTGAGGAGCGTGTCGCGCTCCTCGCTCAGACGGGTCCGCTCCTCGGGGTTGAGGCCCAGCCATTCGAGTGAATGGGCGGTGAGCGCGGTCGTCGTGTCGAATCCGCCGCCGATCAGGAGACTGAGGATGCCCAGCAGCTCCATGTCGTCGGGCTTCTCGCCGAGGACCTCGACGTTGGCAATCGCGTTGATCAAGCCCGGGCGAGGATTCTCCCGGATCTCGAACAGGCTCGTGAGGAGGTCGAGCCCCATGGTGCGGTGCATCTCGTTGATACGCGGGATGTCCGGAGAGTCCGGCGGGGTGTAGACCGCAGCGTGCACGGGCTCGTTGTAGATAACCCATTTTTCGATGGGGATCCCCATCATGGCCAGAGTCAGGACAGCCGGCACGATGTTCGCGAGCTCGTCGACGAAATCGATCTTGCCGCTCTCGATCTTCTCGTCGATGGTCGCTCGGACCACTTCGTCGACGAAGGGAATCCACCGCTCGACAGCTGCGGGGGAGAGGTACGGGTTGAGCAGACCCCGGAACTCGTGGTGCTCGGGATCGTCCATTTCGAGGATGCCACCGCGGACACCGGACGCGCGTTCCATGGACGGAATCGCGATTCCCTTGTAGCCCTTGCGCTTGTTGTGGAGGTCGTGGTCGGTGGATACGTCAGCAGAGCGGGCAAGGTCGAAGACCTGGCTGCTACCCGCAGCGACCCAGTGGCCGCCGTGGGTGTCGGACCACGCCATCGGGCACTTCGATTGCATTTCCTCGGTGACATCGAGAAAACGGTCCCGGTAGTCCGCTGCGTGCCGGTCGAAGTCGAATTTGGGAGTCTTGCGGGCTGCGTCGGCAACTGGGTCGACACTCATGACTGTCCTCTCGGGAATCAGAGAATTGTGATCGCTTGCTCTGGACACGAACGCACGGCCTCGTGGACGTTCTCCTCGAGGGCTTCGGGGATTTCTGTGTCGATGGCCGTGGCGTGGCCGTCGATCTCGCTCAGTTCGAAGACATCCGGTGCTGCCATGGCGCACAACGTGTGTCCCTGGCAGCGGTCCGGGTCGACTCGCACCTTCATCGCGTTCCTCCCGTTCGAATGGATATTGTTGGTGGGCTGTACATTTCGGGGAGTCAGGCCCCGGCCCGAAGGCCGGGACCGCTGATCAGATGTGGTAGTCGTACCACTTGAGGTAGCCGCCGCCGTCCACACGCATCTGCATGCCGGTGACGTAGCGGGATTCGTCGGAGGCGAGGAAGAGCACCATGTTGCTGCTGTCCTCGGGTTCGATGTACGGAATCCGCATGGCCTGCTGCACGCTGAATACCGGCTCTGCATCCGCGCGGGTCGGGTGCTCGAGATCCGGACGGAACGACCGGTACATCGGCTCGCTCTGCAGCATGTCGGTGTTGCAGTTGGTGGGGTGCAGTACGTTCGCGCGGACACCGGCAGGAGCGAGGTGTGTCGCGAGGTCGTGGATGAACTGGGACAGAGCGCGCTTCGAGAACACGTACGCGGCGCCGCCGAGGTCCTTGCCCGGCTGGTCCACCTTCGACACATCCATGAGTGCGGCGGTCGAGCCGGTGGCGATGATCGATGCGCCTTCACCGAGGTGCGGCAGTGCGGCCTGCACGGCGTTGATGGTGCCGACAAGGTTGGTGTCGACCACATCGGCCCAGGCTTGTCGCTGCGGCTCGCCCTTCATGCCGGCCACACCGGCCTGTGCGACAACGATGTCGATCTTGCCGAGCTCGTCGATGCCCTGCTGGACCGCTGCGCGCATCTGCGCGGCGTCGCGGACATCGGCCTTGACCGTCACGATGCGACGGCCTTCCTTCTCGACCAGACGAGCCGTCTCGTCGAGATCTTCCTGGCTGGCCATCGGGTAGCCGATGGTCGAGAAGTCCTCGCACCGATCCACGGCGATGATGTCGGCGCCTTCGGATGCGAGCTTGACAGCGTGGCTGCGGCCCTGTCCCCTCGCCGCGCCGGTGATGAATGCGACCTTGCCTTCTACGCGTCCCACTGTTCGTCCTTTCGATCGAGTGTGTGGTTGTCACAGGCCCGATGATGGGCCGGCAGTGTTCACGTACTGCGGTTCACGTACTGCGGTTTACGAACTGCTATGTGTTTCGGCCACCGTTCACTCCGAGGATCTGTCCGGTGATGTAGCCGGCTTCTTCCGAGATGAGGAACGCACACGCGGCAGCGATGTCTTCGGGGCGGCCGGCACGACGGACCGGTGTGCGCTGGATGTGGTCTTCGATGGTGCCGCCGAGCAGGCCCTTGCTCTCGGAGCGGCGAAGCATGGGAGTGTCCACGAATCCGGGCGGCACCGCGTTGACGGTGATGCCGTCCGGTCCGTACTCGAGCGCGAGCGACTTCGTGAGCCCGTTGACGGCGGCCTTGGCCGAAACGTACGCGGACATGAACTGCTGGCCCGACTGCGCGCTCGACGAGGAGATGTTCACGATGCGGCCCCAGCCGGCGTCGATCATGTCGGGAAGCGCGGATTGGACGCAGTGGAACACGCCGCCGAGGTTGACGTCGACGACCTTCTGCCAGGTGGCGTAGTCGATGTTCTTGAATCGTTTGTACAGTTCGAGGCCGGCGCCGTTGACGAGGATCGTCACGGGTCCGAGCTCTTCGCGGACCTGCGCGAAGGCCGCCCCGACCTGCTCCGGATCGGAGACGTCGACCTTGTATTCGAGTTCCCCGCCGGAGGGATTCAGATCGAAGACGGCGACCTGGTGGCCGTCCTTACGAAGACGTTCGGCGATGGCCTTGCCGATACCTGAGCTTCCGCCGGTGACGACGGCTGTTTTCACGCCCATGCTTCGTCACCCACGATCGTGGTGCGGCGCATGAGGCGCTCCGACGACGGGTCGTACGGGAGCGCACGGTGCAGCATGCCCGTGTTGTCCCAGACGACGAGGTCTCCGACCGACCACTCGTGCGAGTAGACGAAGCGCTCCTGTGTGGTCCACGTGAGGAGTTCGTCGAGGAGTTCGCGACTCTCGTCGGGGCTCATGCCCACTATGCGATCGGCCGTTGCGCCGATCACGAGCGATCGGCGGCCGTCGCGGCGATCCCACACGAGCGAGGACTCGTGCTCGGGAAGCCGGCGCCACCCTGCAACCTGCTCTTCGGTGGGGTCGGGGTACACCAGGCGCTGCGCGGCTTCGAAGCTGTGGATGACCCGCAGGCCTTCGTAGCGCTTCTTCTCATGCTCGGGAAGGTTCTCGTACGCGGCATAGGTATTGGCGAATTCGGTGCCGCCGCCGACCATCGCGACGTGGCGCGCCGACAGTGTGGTCGCCTTGGCCGGGACGTCGTTGGTGGTGTCGTCGATGTGCCAGCAGAAGGTGCCCTTGAGGTATTCGGCCGTGGGCGTCTTTGCGGGATCGAGTGAGACAGTGAAGATTTCCTGCCCCGGCGCCGGCTGCACCAACTTCCCGAGGCGACGGCTGAAGGCCAGCTGGCCCTCGTCGTCGAGGTTGAGGCCGCGGACGAGCAACACCCCTCGCCACTTGAGCGCTTCGAGCAGTTGCGCCACCACTGAGTCGTCGTCGAGGTTGTCGAGGCCGGTGACTTCTACCCCGAGTGACGGACTGAGTGCTGTTGTCTCAATCACAAGAATCTCCCTTCCGGATGCGAGAACCATACTCTCGTTCGATTGAGGGTTGCAAGACCGGATTTGTCCGGGTCCAGCTCTCGACTCCCCGGTCTTTCAGGTGGTGTGAATCACGTTACGGGGTAGGCGTGAGTCGGTTCGCTTGGTACAGTCGCGTCCAGCAGATCTCTGATTCTCAGATGCGAGAATATTATTTCCACCAGTGAGGAGACGGAATGTCACCGCAGGACAACGGGTCGACCGCAGTAGTCGACGGCGCTACATCGACGGGCGTGACGAAACCCCTGCTCATCGACGGCAAGTTGGTCACGCTCGACAAGACCTTCCCGTCCTACAATCCTGCGACCGGTGAGCTGTACGGTCACGCTCCGGACGCCGGCGTCGACGAAGCCGAAGCTGCAATTGCCGCCGCACGACGTGCGTTCGACACGACCACCTGGTCGACCGACGTCGAATTCCGCATCAAGTGCCTGGATCAGCTGCATCAGGCGTTCCAAGACCACAAGGAAGAGCTTCGCGAGATTCTGATCGCGGAGGTCGGCGCGACCTTCATCTCCACCCATGCCAATCAACTCGAGGCGCCCATCGGGATCATCAAGTACTACGCCGATCTCCTGCGCGGGTACTCGTTCGAAGAAGACAAGCCCGAGATCGAGATCCGCGGGCAGAAGCACCGGCGCTGGGTCGGAAAGGAAGCGGCAGGCGTCGTCTCGGCGATCACCGCGTACAACTACCCGGTGCAGCTTGGGCTGGCCAAGCTGGCGCCGTCCCTCGCTGCCGGGTGCACCGTGGTCCTCAAGGGCGCTCCCGATACACCGCTCATCACCAATGCCATAGGCGAGCTCATCCAGAAGTACACCGACATCCCCGCGGGTGTCGTGAACATCCTGTCGTCGTCGGGAATCCCCGTCGGCGAGGTCCTGACCACCCACCCGGACGTCGACGTAGTGACGTTCACGGGATCCACACCGGTCGGCGCGCAGATCATGGCTGCGGCTGCAGCGACGATGAAGAAGGTGTTCACCGAGCTGGGTGGAAAGTCGGCTCTGATCGTGCTCGAGGACGCAGATCTGGCGACCGTCGCCCAGTTCGCTGCTTTCAGTATCTGCTCGCACGCCGGCCAGGGTTGCGCGCTGACCTCACGCCTTCTCGTGCCGCGCGACAAGCACGACGAGATCGTCGCGGCCATTGCAACGATGATGGCCAACGTGCCGTTCGGCGATCCGACGAACCCCAAGATCTACATGGGACCGCTCATCAGCGCGAAGCAGCGCGACAAGGTCGACGGACTCGTGCAGCGCGCGATTGCGGCTGGTGCCACGCTGGCAGCCGGCGGCAAGGCCGTCGACCCCGGCTACTTCTACGAGCCCACCCTGGTCGCGAACGTCGATCCGTCGAGCGAGATCGCCCAGGAAGAGGCGTTCGGTCCGGTCCTCGCTGTGATCCCGTTCGACGACGAAGAAGACGCCGTCCGGATCGCCAACGACTCGAAGTACGGTCTGTCGGGCGGCATTCTCACCGCCGACGACGATCGCGGAATCGCAATCGCTCGCCGCATCCGCACCGGCAGCTTCGGTATCAACGGCGGCAACTACTTCAGCCCCGATATGCCATTCGGCGGTTACAAGCAGTCGGGCCTCGGCCGCGAAATGAGCCACGAGGGTCTGGAGGAGTTCCTCGAAACCAAGTCGTATGCTCTGGCGGTCAAGTCGTGAGGCCGCTCGACGGCATCCGCGTCCTCGAGGTCGCGATGTACGGGTTCGTTCCCTCTGCGGGTGCAGTGCTCGCTGAGTGGGGCGCCGACGTCATCAAGGTCGAGCACGCCGTCACCGGTGATCCGCAGCGTGGTCTCCGTCAGATCGGTCCGATGCGTGTCGAGGGCGACCCGAATCCCAATGTCGAACACGCGAATCGCGGAAAGCGCAGCATCGGCCTGGACATGAGCACGCCCGAGGGCAGGGAACTTCTCCACGACCTCGCCCGCAACTGCGATGTGTTCCTGACGAGCTTCCTCCCGCAGGCCCGCACGAAATTCGGTATCGACGTCGACGATATCCGGGCCGTGAACCCGAAGGTGATCTACGCGCGCGGAAGTGCGCTCGGTCCACGTGGCGAGGAGTCCGACAAGGGCGGCTACGACATGACCGCCTTCTGGGCGCGAGGAGGCATCGCTGCCACTCTCACTCCGCCGGGCACCGAAGGCATGATCACGCCTCCGGGACCGGCGTTCGGCGACACCATCTCCGGCACCAACCTTGCGGGCGGCATCTCGGCGGCACTGTTCAAGCGTGAACGCACCGGTGAGCCGTCGATCGTCGACGTGTCGTTGCTCGGCAGCGGTGTGTGGGCGATGGGCCACGGGATCGCGTTGTCGGTGCACATGCAGGACCACATGGTGGCTCCTGTGCCCGGCGGACACGGCGCGCTCACCAACCCGCTGTCCGGGTTGTACGAGACCGCGGACGGACGATTCCTGTCGTTCGTGATGCTGCAACCGACGAAGTACTGGGCGGAGGTGTGCACGCTCATCGAGCGCCCCGAACTGATCGACGATCCCCGATTCATCGGTGCGGAGCAGATTGCCGCACACACCGCAGAAGCCGTGGAACTCCTTCGTGAGGCGATCCGCAGTCGCACGCTCCCCGAGTGGACCGAGCGCTTCGGAAGCCTCTCCGGTCCGTGGGCGCCCGTGCAGGACTCTCTGCAGGTGGCGAGCGACCCCCAGGTCCGGGCGAACGAGTACATCATCAACGCCGGTGAGCTCGAATTGGTCAGTAATCCCGTCCAGTTCGATGTCACCGCGCCATCTTCGGGAGCGGCACCCGAATTCGCCGCTCAGACAGAGGAAGTCCTACTCGAGCTCGGGCTCGACTGGGATCGGATCATCGCCCTCAAGGCTGCCGGCGCAGTCACCTAGTTCGGCAGTCGTCCAGTTCGTCGGGAGAGCCCCATGCCATACATCGCTTCGATCGGTACGTACCTGCCATGCTGGGGTACACGTGACTCCCGGGTTCCGGGAGACGACGAGGACGCGATCACGCTTGCTGTCGAAGCAGGTCGCGCCGCACTCGAATCGGGAGGTTCGGTCGAGTACGTCGTACTCGTGAGCCGCGACCTTCCGCTCACGGAGAGCAGCAACGCCGCGGTGCTCCTCGCAGGACTCGGGCTCGATCCCGAGCTCGAGGTCATCGAGCGATTGGGTGGGGCTCCCGCGACACTGGACGCACTCGGCTCCGCCAGACCCCGAACACTCGTGATCGGGGTCGACATCGACGCTGCCGGCGCGGCGGCTGCGCTCACCGCAGAACGTGGATTGCAGGTGCGCACTGCCGCGCGGGTATCGCGGAGCCTGCCCGTCCGTACCCGGAACAGTTCGGGGGACGTCCACGATTACGGCGATCCGCGACTGCTCAAGAAGCGCGGCTACCTTGCGTCCCTGGCGACGGCGTGGGTCGACAGCCCCGTCGTCGTCGCGGGCGTCGGACACAAGGACGCGGCACCCCTCGCCGTCGGTGAGTCCGTCGCACTTCCCACCACCGGCGCGAGTTCGAGTCTGTTCGCGTTGGCGGCCATGGCGGAAGCCTCGACGACCGGACCGCTGGTAGGGATCGAACAGGCGAGTCTGTCGGGGATCACGGTGGCGGACGGCTCGGCTTCGGTCCTTCGCCGGGAGCGAGCCCCGCAACCCCTGCCCGAATCCGACCGGCTCGCGACCGGTGAGATCCCGATCTCCCTTGCCGCGTACGAGCGGGCCTTCGAGGCGAAGGTCCGGTGGGAAGCGGGAAAGTTCTCCGACAGCGACGAGCTGGACTTCCCACCCCGGTACCGGGTGGACCGCGACGGAAAGCTGAAGACCGACTACATCTTCGTCGAACTTCCGCGTACCGGCGTCGTCTACACCGAGGTGACCGTGCACGTACCGGTGCCCGGCCTGACGACTCCGTACACACTCGTGATCGTCGAACTCGACGATGTGGGAGTGCGGGCGCTGGTGCGGGTCACCGGGGTCGAAGCGGGCACGGTCGACGTCGGTGACCGGGGCAGGCTGGTGCTCAGACGAGTGGCCGTCCGCTCGGGTGTGCCCGATTACGGCTATGCATTCGAGCCCGACATCGCGGGCACGGTCGGTGCAGGAACGGAGGAGGCGGCATGAGGAACGTAGCGATCGTCGGCGCGGGCATGACACCGTTCGCGGAACATTTCGCGTTGGGTATCAGAGACCTGCTGCCGATGGCGTTCTCCGAGTGCGCCGCGAGCATCGACAAGGGGCTCGACCTCTCGGATCTGCAGGCGGCCTGGTTCGGCTCGATGGGTACCTCCGACGGCTTCCCGTCGGGGATTCTCGCCGACACTCTGGGACTGCGCGACATCCCGGTCACCCGCGTCGAGAATTCGTGCGCAACCGGACATGATGCGATACGAAATGCCATGTTCGGCATAGCATCCGGTGCCTACGACGTTGCGCTCGTCATGGGGGCCGACAAGCTCCGTGAGACGGCGTCGAAGGGCATGCTGTGGGAGTGGGAGGCGATGTCTCGCGACATGGCCTGGGATTACCCGCTCGGGCTCGCGCAGGCGGGATTCGCGCTGCACGTGCGCAGATACCTGCACGAATCGCCGGCGACCCGCGAACACATGGCGATGGTCGCGGTCAAGAACCACCACAATGCGATGAACAACCCCAAGGCCTGTCGACGATTCGAGCTCACCGTCGAAGAGGTACTCGCCGCGGACACCGTCGTCACCCCCTTCGGGGTCTACGACTGCGCACCGCAGAGCGACGGCGCCGCTGCGCTGGTTCTGGTCGCCGAGGATGTGGTCGACAGATTCACCGACCGTCCGGTGTGGATACGTGGGAGCGGCGTAGGACTTGATTCCGTTATGCACCAGCATAAGCGCGACATGACGTCCTTCCCCGCGACCGTGCGCGCGGCGAAGCAGGCCTTTGCGATGGCCGGGCTCACTCCGTCCGACATCGACGTGGCGGAGGTGCACGACTACTTCACGGGTATCGAGTTGATCAGCTACGAGGATCTCGGGTTCGCCGAGAAGTTCGAGGCGTTCAAACTCATCGAGTCCGGTGGTACGGACGTCGGAGGACCGCTACCCGTCAACCCCAGCGGAGGGCTCAACACCAAGGGGCACCCCCCGGGCGCCACCGGAGTCGCTCAGTGCGTCGAACTGTTCGAGCAACTGCGTGGCGACGCTGTCAACCAGGTGGACGGAGCTCGGATCGGGCTGGCACACAATGTGGGAGGGCCTACTGCCGTTGCGGCCGTGACGATCCTGGAGGCGGCAGCCGGCTGATGATCAGCACGGGAACCCGCGTACACGCAACTGCGGCGCGGGTTTTCGTCGCGCCGGGGCCCTTTTCATGATGTCCGTTGTATCCGGATCGGCCAAATGTTGCCGGGGTGCAAGATTGCTGTTCTGTAAATTGAACAAATAGATTCTTAATTCTGCGAACTGATATTGCCGTCAGCGTGAGAACGTCCTACTGTGGGAGCGGTCACAAGTTCTTCGTCTCTTGTTCTGGGCGGCACGATTCCGGTATCGCGATGAAAGTTGAGTTCGGATGATTTCCACGGTTTCCAAACGGGTGGGGCGCAGCATCCTGGTTGTCCTGCTGGTCACGATTGCGGTCGTCGCCCTGCTCAGTTTCGCGCCGGGATCGGTCGCCCAGGTGATTCTGGGTGAGAACGCCACGCCCGAAGCGGTCGCGCAGATGAACTCCGAACTCGGCCTGGATCAACCGTTCTGGGTCCGGTACTTCGACTGGCTGGGCAATGCAGTGCGCGGCGACCTCGGGACCTCCCCGCTGACCGGACAATCGGTGAGTGAGGCGATCGTCGAGCGTCTCCCCGTCACGCTGCAGCTCGCGGCCATGGGCCTGATCATCGCGCTGGCCGTCTCCCTCGTGATGGGCATCGTCTCGGCGTCGCGTCCGGGAAGCAAGGTCGACCGGGGCATCAACGCCCTGTCCGCTGTGTTCCTCTCGGTGCCGGCCTTCATCGCCGGTCCGGTGCTGATCTACTTTCTCGCCATTCAGATGCAGATCTTCCCGGTGATGGGCTGGTCGCGGATAAGCGAAGGTCTCGGCGACAACCTGCGCGGCGCGATCCTGCCGGCGATCGCGATCGCGCTCACCGAGATCGCCGCATTCCACCGACTGCTGCGTACCGACCTCATCGGCACACTTCGCGAAGACTTCGTGGCGTCGGCGCGAGCCAAGGGGATGCCCTCCTGGTACGTGATGCTCCGGCACGCGCTGCGGCCGTCGTCCTTCTCGCTCATCACGGTCGCGGGCATCAACCTCGGACGCCTGATCGGCGGCACCGTGATCGTCGAAACACTCTTCGGCCTACCGGGATTGGGGCAGTTGGTTGCCTCGTCCATCACATCACGTGACGTCATCATGGTGCAGGGCATCGTCGTCTTCATCGCGGTCGTGTACGTCGGTATCAACACCCTCGTCGACCTCAGCTACCAAGTCATCGACCCGCGGGTCAGGAAGGTGGTCGGAGCATGACGCAGGTCGCGCTCGAGAAGCGCGGGGGCGACATCCCCGCAGGAAGCACCGCCGCGACGCTACCAGACGTCCCGGTCGTCAAGAAGCAGCGTTCGATCCTGGTCTACCTGTCGATCGTCTGGCTCGTGATCATCATCGGTGCCGCGATATTCGCGGGCCTGCTTCCCATTGCGCCCTACGACATTCCGATCGGATCGCCTCGGCTGTCTCCGTCGTTCGAATCGTTCGACCTGCTCCTGGGAACCGATACGCTCGGCCGATCGATGCTGTCGCGCATCGTCTACGGTGCGCAGGTCTCGCTCGTCATCGGTGCAGTCGCAGGCCTGACCGGATTCGTGATCGGATCCTTCTTCGGTCTGATCTCCGGTTACTTCGGCAAGAAGCTCGACTCCGTGATCACCCTGATCACCGATGCCATGCTCGCGTTCCCCCCGCTGATCCTGCTCCTCGCACTGGCGTCCATCCTGACCCCGAGCGTGCCGACCATGCTGTTGGGTCTGGGCTTGATGGCCGTTCCGTCGTTCATCAGATTGTCGCGCGCGAATACGCTGTCGTGGTCGTCGCGTGAATTCGTCAGGGCTGCAAAGAATATGGGTGCCGGTAACGGCCGCATCCTGTTCAAGGAGATCACGCCGAACGTGATCGCGCCCCTCGCGTCCTACCTGCCCATCGTGATGGCGGCGCTGATCGTCGCGGAAGGTTCGCTCAGCTTCCTCGGCCTCGGCATTCCGCCGCCGCAGCCGAGCTGGGGCGGGATGATCAACGACGGCAAGGACGCGCTGTCCACGTCGCCTCACCTGGTGATGGTTCCCTCACTCGTCATCTTCTTCACGGTATTCGGCCTCAATCAGGTAGGCGATTTCCTCCGCACCAAGTACGACCGCACACTGCACGACTGAGATCACCTCAGCGCGCCGGGTCGTAGTTCCGAAGTATGAAAAGCATGAGAGGTCGAGAATGATCCGACACAGACGCATAGTGGCCGTATTCGCGGCGGCGTGCTCCGCAGCACTGGTACTGGGTGCATGCGGTTCCGGAGGAGACTCCGGGTCCGAGAACAATTCAACCGCAGCCACAGTAGAAGCGGGCGAGCCCGTTGCCGGCGGCACCGCACGTATCCTGCAGATGGGTGAACCGCGGTCTCTCGACCCCGCGGCGCTTTCCAACACGTGGCCGCATCAGCCGCTTCTGGGCAACGCTCTGTACGGCACCCTGATGGTCACGAACAACGACACTTTCGAGCTCGAATACAAGATGGCGACCGACTTCTCGACCGAAGACGGCGGCAAAACCTTCACCCTCACCCTCCAGCCCGACCTCGTCTTCAGCGACGGCACCCCGCTCGACGCTGCGGCAGTGAAATACAACTGGGATCGCCTCAAGGACCCCACACTGGGTTCGACGACCATCCGCCAGGCAGTCGAAGTCGAGTCGACCGAGGTGGTCGACCCGTTGACGATGCGCGTCACGATGGTCGAGCCGAATCCGCAGTTCGGTCAGGCTCTCGTTGCGGGTGCCCTCAACTGGGTTGCATCACCGGCGGCGCTCGAACAAGGACGTGAGTCGTTCGATCGGAATCCGATCGGTGCGGGCCCGTTCACCCTGGTGAACTGGGCCAGGCAGGACGCAGTCGAACTCGAGAAGAATCCGCAGTACTGGGATGCACCCAAGCCGTACCTCGACAGCCTGACAGTTCGCACGGTGGCCGATGCCAACCAGAGGTCGAACACGATGACCACCGGCGGTGCCGATCTGACTGCGGAGACCAGCTGGACGAATGTCAACAAGGCCGACGCCGCGGGGCTCCAGTACGTCGTGACGTCGACCGGCGGTGGCCAGTTCGCCGGCATGAACCAGCGGCGTGCGCCGTTCGACGATGAGCGCGCCCGGCGTGCCGTATCACTCGCCGTCGATCTCGAGGCCGTCAACACCGTGGTCTACAACGGTGAGGGCGAAGTACCCACCTCGTTCTTCCCCGAGGACTCGCCGTTCTATGCGGATATTCCGCTCGGTGAGACGAACGTCGAAGAGGCACAGACCCTCTTCGACGAACTCGCAGCAGAGGGCAAGCCGGTCAAGTTCACCTTCCTGTCGTACCCGACGACCGAGAGCCGCGTCCTGGCCGAGGCGATCCAGGCGCAGCTCAGCGCCTTCGAGAATGTGGAGATGAACGTCGAGGTCACCGACTTCGCCGCGGTGACTGCGCGTGCGGGTGCCCGCGATTTCGACATGCTCATCTCGTCCGCGGTCACTCAGGATCCGGATTACGCACTGTCGATGGCGTTCACAGCGGACTCCACCGGAAACTTCATGGGCGTCGACAATCCGGAACTCGATGCTGCGCTCGAACGCGGCCGGTTCGGCGCGACCCAAGAGGAGCGCAAGGCGGCCTACGACGAGGTGCAGCAGATCCTTGCCGAATCGGTGGTGGGTCTCTGGTACACGCGAGCGTTGCCATCGGTGACGTTCAGCGAGGACACGCACGGGGTGCAGCTTTTCAGCCTCGGCTCGACCCTGCCCGAAGAGCTCTGGATCAGTAACTAGCCGACACGACCGAAAGGGCCGGCTCGCCGTGAATGCTCAGCCGCTTCTCGAAGTGAGAAATCTACGTGCCTACATCGGCACGCCGCGAGGCACCGTCCGTGCAGTGGACGATGTGTCGCTGAACCTGGACTCCGGACAGGCGCTGGGTATCGTCGGCGAGTCCGGTTCCGGCAAGTCGGTCATGGCCCGCGCGATCATGGGTCTGATGCCGCCGCGATCAGGTCGCTCGGGTGAGGTCACCTTCCAGGGACGCGATCTGCTGTCCCTGAGCAAGAAGGAGAAGCTGGAGATCTGGGGAAGCCAGATTGCCATGGTCTTCCAGGATCCCGGCCGGTCCCTCAACCCTGTTGTGCGGGTGGAGCGTCAGCTCACCGAGGGAATGCGACGACACCTCGGTGTGAGCAAGTCCGAGGCACACGATCGCGCACTGAAGCTTCTGGACGAAGTGGGTGTGCCCGATCCGGAACGTCGCCTGAGGAACTATCCACACGAGATGTCCGGCGGCATGCGCCAGCGCGTCATGCTGGCGATCGCCTTGGCGTGTGAGCCGGACCTTCTGATCGCGGATGAGCCGACCACGGCCTTGGACGTGACCGTGCAGCGTCAGATCCTCGATCTGCTCCGCCGCGTCCAACGCGATCGGAACATGGCGATGATGCTCATCAGTCACGACCTTGCTGTCGTCGCCGGTCGTACCGACCGGGTGGCCGTCATGTACTCGGGTCGTCTCGCGGAGATCGGCTCCACGCGCGAAGTGTTCGACGCGCCGATGCATCGCTACACCCATGCGCTTCTGGGCGCGACACCGTCGATCGATCACGAGAGGCATTCACCTCTGCGTTTGATCGAAGGGTCGCTTCCCGACCCGACGTCACCCCCGGAGGGCTGCAGGTTTGCTCCTCGCTGTTCGCACGCGGAGGACGCATGCTCCTCTGCGCCGATCGAACTCGAATCCTTCGGCGTCGATCACGACGTCGCGTGCGTGAACCCCGTCCAGGTTCCGGTGGGGTCTGTATCCGGAGGTGAATCAGATGGCAGGTAGTGGTACCGCGCATCTACGCGGCGACGAAGCATTGCTTTCGGTGCAGGATCTCGTCGTCGAATACCCGTCGAAGGCCGGCACGGTGCAGGCGGTGTCGAAGATCAGTTTCGACCTGCTACCCGGCGAGACACTGGGCATCGTCGGAGAATCGGGATGTGGGAAGTCGACCACCGGTCGTGCCGTTCTGCGACTCGATCGCGTGACGGCGGGCCGGATCAGGTTCGGTGATGAGTGGATCGAGAACGTGAGCGAGAAGCACATGCGCTCGCTGCGCCGCGACATGCAGATGATCTTCCAGGACCCGGTGTCGTCGCTCAATCCGCGTCGCGCGGTCAAGGACATCGTCGTCGAGGGCATGACCGTCGCTGGAGCGGATGCCGCGGAGCGCGAGAAGAAGTCTGCATCGATGCTCGAGCAGGTCGGACTTCCCGGCGACCGGTTCGCGGAGATCCTTCCCCGTCAGTTGTCCGGTGGCCAGGCACAGCGTGTCGCGATCGCACGTGCACTCGCACTCGGACCACGCCTGCTGATCTGCGACGAACCGGTTTCGGCGTTGGACGTCTCGGTTCAGGCTCAGATCCTCAACCTCATCGAAGAACTCAAGGCGGAGTTCGACCTGACGGTTGTGTTCATCGCCCACGATCTCGGTGTGGTCCGCACTGTGAGCGACAACGTGATGGTGATGTATCTCGGCAAGGTCTGCGAGTTCGGCGACTCCATCGAGCTCTACGACGACCCCGCACATCCCTACACCCGCGCACTGCTGGACTCTGTCCCGTTGACCGACCCGGACAAGGCTTTCGCCGGGCCGGCGCTGGCGGGTGATGTGCCGTCGCCGCTCTCCCCGCCGACGGGATGTCGTTTCCGGACACGCTGCCCGCACGCGCAGGAGCGATGCGAGAAGGAAGAACCGGAAATGCGGGAGGTGCGACCGGGACAGTACGCGGCATGTCACTTCCCACTGCCGTCCGTCCTGGGACGTAAGAATCTGTTCGAGGTCGAGAACATCGACCTCGACAAGGCAGAAGCGTCGTAGGAACTGGCCATGCGAACTGTAGGTGTGGTCAGGCGCGGGATCTTCTCGCAGGGGCCGAACAGCATTGGAGACCGATATGGGCGAGCAGCGACGAGGTACCGCGATCGCGATGTCCGACGACGAGCGCGACGAGTTCCTGCGGAATCAGCCGGTGTGCCGGGTTGCGACCGTCGGCACGGGTGGACCCCACCTGAGTGCACTGTGGTACGTCTGGGACGGAAAGGCGTTGTGGCTCAACTCACTTGTCCGTAGTCAACGTTGGACCGACATCGATCGCGATGCGCGGCTTGCTGTGATCATCGATGACGGAGGTGCCGACTTCATGAGCCTTCGGGGTGTGGAGCTACGCGGGCGCGCGGCGGTCGTCGGTGAAGCGCCGCGGCGAGGCGACGATATCGACGAACTCGCCGAACCCGAGCGGCTTTTCGCCGGGAAATATGCCGGCGGACGCGATTTCTCCTACGACGGCAGGCACGCGTGGTTGAAGCTCGAGCCGACGAAGATCGTGAGCTGGGATTTCAGCAAAATGCGCAAGTGACGGCCGTACAGGCTGGGCGATGTGCCTGGCCCACACCAGGCGTTGCTCCGGCACGGGAAGACCGTGCCGGAGCAACGTGTCAGGCCGAGAGCCTGCTGAGCGGGTGCTGTGGCGAGACGAACTTCGTCCGATCGCGGTCGGCGACCGATCGGATGTCGATCGCGCCGATGCGCTCGTCGCAGACCTTGACGAGTTGATCGAGGATCTCCGGGTCGAGCCGATTCCACCGGTCCCGTGTCAGGAGCACGCGTAGCCTGTGGAAGAACTCCGGTGGGGTGATGCCGAACTCGACGAAGATGTCTTCATCGGGTCCGCCGTTCCAATGCCTCCACTTCAAGGCGAAGGCCAGCATTGCAGCTTCGTCTCTCATCGTGCCTCCTCCTCTGGTGCGGTGGTGATTCGACCTACCGCAGTTGGTCTTTCATGACTTTTCCGGTGGCGCCGAGTGGCAGCGCATCGAGGTACTCGACGAAGCGGGGTGCTTTGAACCCCGCCATGCGTTCGCGGCTCCAGGCGATCAGGTCGGCAGCAGGCACCGGAGCGCTCGAGACGACGAATGCCTTGCCTACCTGGCCGAGTCGCTCGTCGGGGACGCCGATGACGGCAATCTGGTCGACGGCGGGATGCTCGAGCAGAAAACCTTCGATCTCCGCGGGGTAGGCGTTGAAGCCCCCGACGATGAACATGTCCTTCTTGCGTCCGACGATGCGGAGCCGTCCTTCGGGGTCGAGCGTGCCGAGGTCGCCGGTGTGCAGCCAGCCGTGGGTATCGATCGCCTCGGCGGTGCCCTCCGGGTCGTCGAGATAGCCTTGCATGACGTTGTAGCCGCGGATGAGTACTTCACTGTCGTCGGCGATTCGGATCTCGATGCCGTCGCACGGCTTTCCGACCGTGGTGGCGATCTGCTCGAACGTGTCGCCGCGACGCGATGCGGTTGCCGTCCCGCCTTCGCTCAGGCCGTAGCCCGTCATGATCGTCTCGAACGGTAGTTCCTTGCTGATTCTCCGGATGAGCTCGACCGGAATGTCGGCGGAACCTGTGACGGCGGCGCGTAGCGACGAGATGTCTTGCGCGGTAGGAGTGGTCAGCAGCGATTGGTAGAGCGTCGGGGGGCCCGGCAGCATCGTGACCTTCTCGCGTTCGACGAGTTCGAGCACCCGGTCGACGTCGAGGACAGGAATCGGCAGGACCGTGGCGCCGCGGATCATCGATGCGATCAGACCGGCCTTGTAACCGAACATGTGGAAGAACGGATTGACGATCATGTAGCGGTCGCCCTGGCGCAGATCGGCGAGATCGCACCATTCCGAGAACATCCGCAGGGTCTGTCGATGGTTCATCATGACGCCCTTGGGGCGACCGGTGGTACCCGAGGTGTACATGATGTCGGCGATGTCGTCGCCATGCACTTTCACCTCGAACGGTTCTCCGCTGGAGAGGAAGTCGGACTTCAGATCGAACACCGGTACGGGCTCGGCGACCGTGAAATCCTTTCCGAGGAAACCTTTCTGGACGAGCACCGCCTTCGCCCCGCTCCGGCGGATGATGTCGGCGGCTTCGTCCTCCCGATAGCGGGTGTTGATCGGGACGAGGACTCCGCCTGCGGTGAGGAGGCCGAATGCGGCAATTGCCCATTCGGCCGAGTTGGGACCCCAGATCGCCACCCGATCGCCCTTGCGGATGCCGGCGTCGGCGAAAGCACCGGCGGCTCGACGGATCCGGTCGGTGAGATCGGTGAAGGTGATCCGGAGGTCCCCGTCGACGACCGCTTCGGCACTGCCGAAGCGGTCGCCCGAACTCAGGACCATCTCGGGGATGGTCTGCCAGTTCATACCTTCAGGAGCCTCGCAAGGTTGCCACCCATGACCAGCTTCTGGTCTTCGAGGGGGAGGTGCTGGATGTGGTTGATGTAGGTGGTGGGCTCGGCCAGGCCCTCCGGGTGCGGGTAGTCGGAACCGAACAGCACGCGCTCCGCACCGATGAGGGCGGTGAGCTTGCTGAAGTCCTCTTCCCAGAACGGGCTGACGTGGATGCTCTTCTTGATCGCCGCCACCGGGTCCTGCATGCCGAAGCCCTCGGGTGCCTTCTTGAAGGTGTCTTCGAGGGTCTGCAGCACGTGCGGAAGCCAGGAGGCGCCGTTCTCGATGACCGCGATCCGCAGTTCGGGGAAGCGGAAGAGCGCACCGTGGCACACCCAGGAGCAGACCGCGTCCTGGATGGGGCGCCACTCGCTGACCATGCGGAACGCGTTGGTCACGAACGGGAGCATCTCCGCGCCGGTACCGTCCCACTCCTGGTTGTAGCGGGCGTAGCCGCTGTCGGAGGAGTGCTGGGTGACCAGGACGTCGAGCTCGACGACACGCTTCCAGAACGGGTCGAACTCGGGGAGCGCGAACGACCGCGGCCCCTTGAATCCGGGCACCGGTGCGGGGCGCACGAGGATGGCCTTCGCGCCACGCTCGACACACCACTCGAGCTCTTCGATCGCCTTCTCGACGATGGGCAGGCTGATGACGGGAACTGTGTAGATGCGGTCCTTGTAGTTGAATCCCCAGGTCTCGTACAGCCACTGGTTGAGCGAGTGGACGACGGCGTGGATCAGATCCGGATCGTCGCGCATGCGCTCTTCGACGAGGCTGGCGAGCGTCGGGAACATCAGGGTGCGCTCGATCTGGAGCTCGTCCATCAGCTCGAGACGTGCGGCCGGCTCACGGAACGCCGGGATCGACTTCATCGGCTTGCCGAAGATCTCCCGCTTGCTCTTACCTTCGGGATTCCCGTTCTTGAAGTAGTCCTCCATCGCACCGGGCCGGGCGACGACCTCGAAGGTGGGGTTGGGGATGTACTCGCTGATCTGATTCCGGATCGCAATCTTGGTGCGTCCTTCGACCTGGACGTACTTGATCGCACCCTTGTACTTGTCCGGGAGGAACTTGGTCAGCGCCTCTTCGGTCTCGTACAGGTGGTTGTCCGCGTCGAACAGCTGGTACGGCAACTCTTTCGCTGTCATCAGAAATGCTCCTTCTCTCGTTGTGAGAATACTATTCTCTTCCGTTGCGCGCCGCAATGTCCTTTCGGACCAAGAACTTCTGGATCTTGCCGCTTGCGGTGCGCGGGAAGTCTGCGATCTCGTGCAGTTCCTCCGGCCACTTCTGCTTCGCGACCCCCGCCTGCGCGAAGTGCGATCGCACGTCGTCGAGGGTGGGCAAGGTGTGCCCCGGATGCAGTCTCAGGACCGCCGCGGCATGCTCACCGAGGCGCTCGTCGGGGGCGGAGACGACCGCGACCTCCGCGACCGACGGGAGGGCGAGCAGCACTTCTTCCACCTCGAGGGCGCTGATGTTCTCGCCGCCGCGGATGATGAAGTCCGCCTTGCGGTCGGTGATGGTGAGATAGCCGTCGTCGTCGAGCACTCCGATATCGCCTGTGTGGTACCAGCCCTCGTCGTCGAACGCCTTCGCAGTGAGGGCCGGGTCGGTGTAGCCGGCGCACAGGTCGGGTCCGCGGCTGAGGATCTCGCCGTCGTCGGTCAGCCGGATCTCCACGCCCGGTGTCGGGTTGCCGTCGGTGTAGAGCCGCTTGTCCTCGGGATCGGTCGACAACGAGCTCGTGATCGACGGGTGTTCGGTGCTGCCGTACGCGCGGAAGACCGTGATGCCGTAGTCGGCGAGCCTGCGTGTCACCGTGGCCGGAACCGTGGACCCGCCGAGCCCTGCGTACTTCATGAACGGGATGTGCCGCTCGGGGGAGAAGTCGGGATGATCGACGAGGCTCGTCATGAAGTAGGTGGCACCGCCGCCCACCACGAGCGCGTCGCTTTCCATGAGTTCGAGCGCCCGCTTGGGGTTCCAGACGTCCAGCAGATTGATGGGGCTGCCGTCGAGAACCGGGATGAGGAAGGCATTGACCATGCCGATGAAGTGGCCGACCGGCGCGGCGGTCAGTTGCTTGCCCCGGTCGGCGGGGTAGCGCGCGGAGAGCTGACGGGTTTCGCATCCGATACTCCGATGGCTGTGGATCACGCCCTTGGGATTGCTCGTGGTGCCGGAGGTGAATGCGAGCAGGGCGGGGCCCGCCGTGTCGGCGGGCAACACGCCCTCGAACGGCTCGTCGTCGAGCAGGCCCTCGAACGAATCCTGTCCCACGACGCCGACGATCGGGATGTCGGCGCACAGGTCGGGTCGGAACTCCATGTTGCCGAAGCGTTCCGCGCTCACGAATGCCTTGGGCTTCGCCTCACCCAGTATGTAGGAGAGTTCCTTGCGCCCGTAGAAGTGGACGATCGGCACGATCGCTGCGCCGAGGAACGACGATGCCCAGAAGACCGCCGCGGCCTCCATCCAGTTGGGAAGCTGGAATGCGACCGTGTCGCCGGGGCCCACGCCGCGCTTGTGCAGTCCGGACGCGAGCCGCCGTGCCATGAGGTCGACGTCGGCGAACGTCCCCTCCCAGGGGCGTACGTCGGAGAAGACTCGGAATTCGGCGTCCGGAGCCGCTTTCAGGCCGCGGGCCAGGAGGTCGCCGAGTGTGTCGTGCGTCCACCACCCTTCGTTTTCGTAGCGTTCGACGAGCTCGGGGGGTATCTGCCGCATCTGTTGCGCTCCTGATGGTTACGGAGCCGCGCCGAGGTACACCGCGGCGTCGGCGGAGTTCCTGCCGGCTTTCACCGGCATGTGAGCATGTTATTCTCCATAGGAAAGAATTCCAATATCACCTGGGAGAATTACCCTATGGTCGAGCTCGAACTGGACGACGGATTGGCGGTCCTCACGATCGATCGTCCGCAGGCGCGCAATGCGATTTCGCTCGAGACGATGGATCGTCTCGATGAGATGCTCGACAAGGTGGGCGATGCCCGCGTGCTGGTCATCACCGGCGCAGGCGATCGCGCTTTCGTCTCCGGTGGGGACCTCAAGGAACTGTCCAAGCTGCGGACGGTGGACGAGGCTGCGGGCATGGCGCGCCGCATGCGGACGATCTGCGACCGGATCGCTGCTTTCCCCGGGCCCGTAGTTGCAGCACTCAACGGTCATGCGCTCGGAGGCGGCGCGGAGTTCGCCGTGTCGGCCGACATCCGTGTCGCTGCCCAGGACGTCAAGATCGGGTTCAACCAGGTCTCCCTCGCGATCATGCCGGCGTGGGGTGGGGCCGAGCGGCTCGCCGCGCTCGTGGGCCGGGGCAAGGCGCTCATGCTTGCGGGGTCCGGCACGATCCTCGGGGCCGAGGATGCTCATCGCATCGGTCTCGTCGATCAGGTGCTGCCGCGCGAATCGTTCGACGAGGGCTGGCGCTCGCTCGCACGCTCACTCGTCAACGAATCCTCGGGTTCGATCAAGCGCGTCATCTCCGGCGCGACGCCCGCCGAGGCGATCGATGCGTTCGCGCAATTGTGGGTCGCCGACGCTCATTGGGAAGCCGCAGACAAGGTGATGAACCGCGGAAAATGAGGCCCCGGCTCGTGAGGCCGCACACATTTTCGACGTCATGAATGAGCGTGCATGTTGTACGTGTGACTCATGTGGGGAAATTTCGGACATTTTTTGACCAGTGGACTGGCTGGCGTCAAACCGACACGCCGCCGATAAACGCAAAACACGTACTCTGTGATGGATTCGTAACCCTTTCGTTATCGAGAGGCCGCTCAGAGGAACGTTGCTTTGTCTTTCACTGCCGAAAATCTTGCTCCGACCGTGACACCCCGACGTCGACCCGCTGCCGTGCGCATGGGGAGGTGGATATCGGTGGTCCTGGTTACCGGGGCCGTGACGGCGGCCGGAACGACGGCTGCCGGTGCTACTGACACCACCGACAGGACGGCCCGCGCGCAGGCCGGGCTCTCGTGGACGGGAAGCAGTGAGTCGCTGTCCACGGCTCCGCAGGTGCTGTCCATCTCGGGAGTCGATGCATCGAGCTACACGGAGAAACTGCGCAAGGCCACCGAACGCGAACAGCAGCGCATCGCAGAGGCGGCAGCGGCGCATCAGGCCGAACTGGATCGCATCGCGCGTGAGGCGGCGGAGCAGGCTGCGCGCGAGGAAGCCGCGCGTCGTCCCGCATCAGTGTTCCCGGCCGCGGGCGTCTTCACCTCCGGTTACGGTGCCCGGTGGGGCACCAACCACAACGGCATCGACATCGCCGCTCCCATCGGAACACCGATCCTCGCTGTCACCAGTGGCCATGTGATCGAGACCGGACCGGCCTCGGGATTCGGGCTCTGGGTCCGCGTGCAGCAGGACGACGGCACCGTCGGCGTCTACGGCCACATCGATCAGTCGCTGGTCTCGGTGGGCCAGCCGGTCAGCGCCGGCGATCAGATCGCCACGATGGGCAACCGCGGACAATCCACCGGACCGCACCTGCACTACGAGGTTCACCTCGCCGACGGCACCAAGATCGATCCGGCTCCGTGGCTCGCGAGCCGCGGCATTCCGGTCCCCGGCGCGCACTTGTCGTAGTCGGTTCGGCCGCAGACGAAAGGGCCACGCGTACCCGTCGGGGGGTACGCGTGGCCCTTCGTCATGAGGTCACCAGAGCCATGGGGTCACCAGACTCATGAGGTCACCAGATCTTCACCCGCTCCTCGGGTTCGAGGTAGAGCCCGTCACCCGGCTTCACATCGAAGGCGGTGTGGAACGCATCGATGTTGCGCACGACGCCGTTGCACCGGAACTCCGGCGGTGAGTGCGGGTCGACGGCGAGCCGGCGCGTCGCCTCCTCGTCGCGCACCTTCGTGCGCCACACCTGCGCCCACCCGAAGAACACCCGCTGCAGTCCGGTCAGCCCGTCGATGGCCGGGGACTCCTCGCCGCCGAGAGCGATTTCGTAGGCCTTCAACGCGATCGACAGTCCGCCCAGGTCACCGATGTTCTCGCCGATCGTGAAACTGCCGTTGACGCGCTTGCCGGGGAGCGCCTTCGGTTCGAACTCGTCGTACTGGGCGATGAGAGCTGCAGTGCGCTTGCCGAATTCGCTGCGGTCCGAGTCGGTCCACCAGTTCTCGAGGTTGCCGTCGCCATCGTACTTCGCGCCCTGGTCGTCGAAGCCGTGACCGATCTCGTGCCCGATGACCGCGCCGATCCCGCCGTAGTTCGCGGCATCATCGGCATGCAGATCGAAGAACGGCGGCTGCAGAATCGCCGCGGGGAAGACGATCTCGTTCATGCCCGGGTTGTAGTAGGCGTTGACCGTCTGCGGAGTCATGAACCATTCGTCCCTGTCGACCGGGCCGCCGAGCTTGGCGAGTTCGCGGTCGTATTCGGCCGCGTAGCCGCTGCGGTAGTTGCCCACCACGTCGTTCGGAGTGATCGTGACGGCCGAGTAGTCCCGCCACTTGTCGGGGTAGCCGACCTTCGGCGTGAACTTGCCGAGCTTGCGGAGCGCCGCCTGGCGGGTGTCGGGGCTCATCCACTCCAGATCGGTGATGCTCTGCCGGTACGCCTCGGTGAGGTTCTCGACGAGCACTTGCATCCGGATCTTCGCTTCGGCCGGGAAGTGGCGTTCGACGTACAGCTTGCCGACCGATTCGCCGAGGAGGTCCTGCACGAGCGACACGCCGCGCTTCCACCGTTCACGAATCTCCTCGGCGCCGGTGAGCGTACGACCGTAGAACGCGAAGTTCTCGTCGACGAACGCGTCGGTCAGATACGGGGCACGCGCCCGCAGGATCCGCCACGACGCCCACGCCTTCCAGTCGTCGAGCGACTCACCCGCCCATACCTGTGTGAACACCTCGAGGAAGCTCGGCTGCCGCACCACGATCTCGGCCCACTGCTCCGCGGTGGCGCCTGTCGCGGTGATCCAGCCGGTCCAGTCGAACTCGGGGAGATCGGTGAGCACCGAATCGAGGGTGACGAGGTTGTACGTCAGGTCGGCGTCGCGCCGCTTGACGACGTCCCAGTGCCCCGCAGCCAGCTTCGACTCGAGCGCGAGTACGCGCTGCGGATCGTGTTCGAGGCCGGCGAGCGCGAACATCCGGCCGATGTGCGCGACGTACTCGTCGCGGATCTCGGCGTACTGGTCCTCGCGGTAGTAGGACTCGTCGGGCAGGCCGATGCCACCCTGCGCCACGTGCACGAGGTAGCGCTGGGAGTTCTTCGAGTCGGTGTCCACATAGTGGCCGAGCGCGCCGCCGACGCCCACCCGCTGCAACCGTCCGAGCACGGTTGCGAGTGCGGCGCGGTCGGCTGCACCCGCGACCGACGACAGTTCCTCGGTGATGGGCCCGAGCCCGGCGGCCTCGATCGTGTTCGTGTCCATGAAACTCGTGAACAGGTCGCCGATCTTCTGCGCGTCCGTCCCGGGCGCGGCATCGGAGTCGGCTGCCTCCCCGATGATCGTTCGCACATCGACCTCGGCCTTGTCGGCGAGGGTGCGGAAGGCGCCGTCGAGGGCGCGGTCGGCAGGGATCTCGTGTTCGGTGAGCCAACGGCCGTTGACGTGCTCGAACAGGTCGTCCTGGGCGCGAGTGCCCTCGTCGACGTGGTCGAGATCGATTCCGGATCGGGTCTCCGAGTGCGCAGTGGTCATGGCATCCATCCTTACACCCGTAACGGTCCGGGTGCAGTAAGCGGTCGAACGCCGGAGAACGTGCGCACGTCGTCCGGCCGATCCCTACCATCGGGTCCGGAACCTACGGATGGGAGATGAACACGGTGGCCAGCGGTGACGAACCGATGCCGAAGGCGGCGCTGAACACGGAGATGGTCGTCGACCAGCGATTCCTGCCCGTCGCCGACCTCTTCTTCCGGATGTTCGACAAACCGGGTCAGGGCGGCGGCGCGATTGCCGCGTACCTGCACGGCGAACCGGTTCTCGATGTCTGGGCGGGGTGGGCCGACAAGCAGCGTCGCTGGGCGAGCGACACGATCGTGCTGTCGTTCTCCACGGGAAAGGGCGTCGCCAGCACGGTGTTGCACCGTCTCGCCGAGCGTGACCTGGTGTCGTACGACGCACCGGTCGAGCAGTACTGGCCCGAGTTCGGCGCGGCAGGGAAAGGAAGCATCACCGTTCGCGAACTCATGTCGCATCGTGCGGGCCTCCACAAAGCCCGCGGGCTCGTTCCGGGACGCTTCGGGCTCCTCGATTCGGAGAAGGTCGCCGCGGCACTCGCGGCATCGCCCCCGGATCCGCGTCGGCTGACAGGACCGGGCTATCACGCCGTGACCTACGGGAACCTCGTCGCGGAGGTCGCCGCTCGGGCCTCAGGTGTGCCGTTCCAAGATCTCGTCCGGCAGGAGATCGCCGAGCCGCTCGGCGCGGAGGAGTTCGGGGCGGCGGAGTTCTGGTATCGCGTGCCGCCCGAGCAGCGGCACCGCATCGCGCGAGTGTTTCCCAAGGTCAACTTTCTGCCCGCGCCGTGGGCGACCGCGGGCGCGGTGATGTCGCGGATGCCCGGCATCAAGGGCCTTGCCGAAGCCGGGATGGCGGAAGGATTCGACGAGGTGATGCGCAGTCCCCGGGCTCACGACGCCGTGATGCCCGGCTGGAACGGCGTATTCACCGCGCGTTCGCTGGCCCGGATGTACGGCGCGCTCGCGAATGGGGGTGCACTCGGCGATGCATCCGGGACCGGTAACGGTGGCCACCGGCTGCTGAAGGAGGAGACCGTCGAACAGTTGCTCGAGGTGCAGACACGTCGTCGCGACTACGTTCTCGGTTTCCGTCCCAACTGGCGACTCGGCTACCACCCCGCCTGGGTGGCAGTGCGTCAGCAGCCGCTCAGGTCGATCGGGCACTACGGTTTCGGGGGTTCCGGCGCATTCGCCGATCCCGAGACCGGACTGTCGTTCGCGTTCGTGACCAACCGGATGGGAAACGCCTACACCACGATCTCCGACGGACGGTTCCCGCGGCTCGGGGCAGCAGCCGTCACTGCTGCTCGGCGGGCGTAGAGAACAGTTGCACGCTTGCATACGCCCGCACATACACCGTGCCGTCCTCCCCGGTCAGCAACGTTTCCAGTGAAGCGAGACGCCGTCCGGCCCGCACCACGTCGGACTGCACCTGCACGACCGGTCCGGGCACCGCGGGAGAACGCAGGTAGTCGAGGGTGATCTGAAGCATCCGGTACTGCCCGCCCGCTTCGGTGAGACTCTGTGCTGCGAGGCCGGTGACGATCTCGGCGATCGAGAGCAGCACTCCGCCCTGGATCGAGCCGATGAAGTTCGTCATCCACTGGCTCGGTGCGACGGTGGCGCGCACCGCACCGCGTTCGACGTTGTGCACCCGGAGGTCGTGCATCCCCGCGAGCGGACCTCGCGGCAGCGTGCCGGAAGCGATGCCGCCGACGATGTCGAGGCCGGACCTGGAAGCGAGGACATCGCCGTCGATCCATGGCTCGTGCTCGTCCGGGGCGGTGGGGAAGGCGTCGGTCGGTGCGCCGCCGCCGTCGACGGGTGCGCGTCCGACGACGATGGTCCGTCCGGTCAGGTGCAGGACGAGGTTGCCGTGCTCATCGAGGATTTCTGCGGACGACAGACCCGAGGTGTCGTCGAAATGCATGCTGCGTCCGACTCCGGACACTCGGCCGGCGTGCGGGAACGGATGTGCGGTCGACGCTGTGAGTTGCGCGAGCACGCCTTGCGCACGGAGCCCGGTGGCGTGTTCCCTGGCGACACCGGCGGGGGCGGCTCCGACAATGTCGGACAAGGCGCCGAGCGCCGAGATCGTGACCTGTCCGCGGTGGTCGAAGAAGGTGGGGCCGACTGTCTGCGTCACCGAGACAGAGTCGGGCGAGCACACGTTCACCCCGACCCCCGTGTAGGTGGCGGGTCGGTCGATCGGGAACGTGGAAATATCGAGCGTCATGCCTCGATTCTCGCTCAGGCAGCGGTGGAGGACTCAGCGGGACTCGTGCGCGAGGATCGCGGCCTGGATCCGTGACTGCAGATCCAGCTTGTGCAGAACCCGCGCGACATGCGTCTTCACGGTGGTTTCGCTGACCCCGAGGCGGGTGGCGATCTGTCTGTTCGACAGGCCTTCGCCGATGAGGTCGAACACCTCGCGTTCCCTGCCGGTGAGGGTCTCGAGGGCGGGGACCGGCGCGGGCGTGCGGTCGCGCACGGCGGCGAACGCGTCGATCACCGTTCGGGTGACCTCCGGCGCGAGCACTCCGTCGCCCGCGTGCACGGACCGGATCGCGTGCAGCAGAGCATCGGCCGATGCGGTCTTGAGGAGGTAGCCCCCCGCACCGGCCCGCAAGCTGTCGAACACGTACTCGTCGATCTCGAAGCTGGTGAGTACGAGCACCCGGCTACCGGTTTCCGAGGTGATGATGCGCGTGGCGGCGATGCCGTCGGTTCCCGGCATCCGGATATCCATCAGCACCACATCGGGTTGCAGTGCGCGTACCTGGGACACGGCGACGGCGCCGTCGGCGGCCTCACCGACCACCTCGATATCGGGGTCGGACTCGAGGATCATCCGCAGGCCGCTGCGGATCGCGGTGTGATCGTCGGCCAGCAGGACTGTGATGGTCACCGGGCGGCTCCGTTTCGCAAAGGCAGGTGTACTTCTGTTCGCCACTGATCGTCGACGATCCGGGAGCGGGCACCACCACCGATCGCGGCGGCGCGCTCCGCGATATTGCGCAGCCCCTGCCGTTCCTCACCGTCGGGAAATGCATCACTGTCGGGAGATGCGCCGATAGCTCCGATGCTGGTCCCGAGCGGGTTCGAGATCCGGATCGTCAGTTCGCGACGATCAGCCGCGAGGCACACGACTACGGGCTGTCCGGGTGCGTGCTTGGTGGCATTCGTCAGGGCTTCTTGGATGATGCGGTAGGCGGTCACGTCGACTTCGGCGTCGAGTTCGGGAAGCCCGCGCGCATCGATCGTGACGGTGTTGCCGCTCGCCTCGGCCGACGAGACGAGGCCGGACAGGTCGGCGAGACGTCCGGCGGTGGCGGTGTCGTCGCGCGTGTCCTCGCTGCGCAGCAACGTCACCATCGACTGCATCTCCCTGAGCGCTTCGACGCTGTTGGTGCGAACCGACTCGAGGACCGTCATCGCTTTCTGCGGATCGCGTTCGCGCAGCCGCAGCGCCGCTTCGCTCTGGATCGCGATCGCCGACAGGTGCCCGGCGACGATGTCGTGCAGGTCGCGCGCGAGGTGTTGCCGTTCAGCGGTGATTGCGGCGGCGCGGTCGAGTTCGGCGACCTGGGCGAGTGCCTGCGCCTTGACGCGCTCGGCCTCGGCTGCGTCGCGGTGGGTGCGCACCGACCGGGCCCACCACACAGGCAGTGAGATGAGGAGTGCGCCCATGGCCGCGACGAACACCGCCGGTCTCAGCTCGCCGGTGTAGATTCCGGCTCCGACGGCGAGTATCGCGATCGGTGCGATCGGTGCCCGCTCCAGGAACACACTCGTCCGGGCAGTGCCGTACAACGCGGCCGCGAACAGCAGATCGCCGTACGCGATCCACACCGGCAGGGACATACCGAGTGCGAAGTCGACGGCGACGGGCACCGAGGCCAGCGCCAGACCGAGTAGTGGGTGCGAACGGCGCAGGAGCATCGGTACGCACACGGCAGCGAGAAGCGCCAGCCGCACCTGCACCGACGTCTCGTCGTGGGCAACCAGGGCACCGAGGTCCAGCAGATACAGCACCGCGCCGCACACGAAATATGCGAGTGCGATGAGCGCGGCTGCGTATCGGTCGATCACGATGCCATTCGATCACAACGACCTGCCCGAACAGACCGGCGTCATCCGAAGTGATGACGCTCTGCGACCCGATCGGCGGACGCGGCGACGAGTCTCCCGACGACATGCTCCAATCATGTTCACCAGCCACATCACCGCATTCATCATCGCCAGCGAGGTCGGGTTCTGGGTTGTTCTTGCACTCGGCCTCGTGCTCCGATATCCGCTGCGTCTACCGAAGGTCGGCGCAGTTGCGCTCGCACTGATCCCGGTGATCGACGTGGTATTGCTCGCTGCGGTGGCACTCGATCTGCGGAACGGCACGGAAGTCGGCTACATCCACAGAATCGCCGGGATCTACCTGGGGGTGAGTGTCGCGTTCGGCCCCAGCATCATCCGCTGGGCCGATAGTCGTTTCGCCTACCTGTTCGCCGGTGGTGAGAAGCCCGCGCGACCGCCGAAGGAAGGGTCGGAGGCGTTCCGGTACGAGTGCGCGAGCTTCGGGCGCTGGCTCATCGCGGCCGGGGTCAGCGGCGCCGCGATCCTGGGACTCGGTGCGACCGTCGCGACCGACGCACAGAGCGCTGCTCTCAACGCCGTGTTCCCGATGCTCGGCATCATCACCGCGATCTGGTTGATCACCGGCCCGGTGTGGGTCCTGAGCAAAGCGTGACCGGACGCGATGGGTTATTCGTCGAACGCGTGTCTGTCTATTCGAGCCGACTATTCACACAGCCGCGCGTTCCGCGACCTCGACAACCACGTGTGGGAGGCCATGTGGATGGATATCGAGGCTGCCGTGCGCAGTGGGCACCCGAGGGCGAAGGTGCGGCTCAGGGGTGAGCCGGTAGCCCGAAGCGCGCGAACAGTCTGACGAGGTCGTCGCTGAAGAAGACCGTCGCGTGCGCAACCTTGCCCTCGACGATGTCGAGGACCTGGAGTTGAAAAGGACGGTGCTGCCCGTCTTCACCACGCATATAGAGTCCGAGGGCCGGCTGTCCGTTCGCCACCGTGGGGAGCAGGATCTGATCGCCCGGGCCTTTTGCCGGGCAGTTGCACTTGATCAGAGTCACGATGGCGTCGGCGCCTTGATACCAGCCGTCGAACGGCGGCATTTCCCAGATGGCGTCCTCCGTGAGCATCGTGACGAGCGAATCGATGTCGTATTTCTCGAACCCCTCGACCCACCGCTTCACGAGCGCGCGGGTTTCGGCGCTGTCGGGTTCGCTGAGTTCGACGTTCGAGGCCTGGGAGTCGCGTAGCTGCGCGCGGGCGCGTTGCAGCAGGCTGTTCACTGCGGCGGTGGTGGTATCGAGTGCGGCGGCGACTTCGCTTGCCCGCCATTGCAGTACATCGCGCAACAGGAGCACTGCGCGTTGCCGCGCCGACAGGTGCTGCAGCGCGGCGACGAACGCGAGCCGGATCGAATCGCGTGACGCGACGATCGTTGCGGGATCGCTCGGGTCGTCGGTGTGCCCGTCGTCGGTGTAGCTGCCGGGGATCGGCTCGAGCCAGGGGACTTCCTGACGCGTCACGAGGTCGTCCGTCGGATCGGAACTCGGTGCACCCAGCCCGGTGGGCAAGGGTCTGCGTTTGCGACCCTCGAGCGCCGTGAGGCACACGTTGGTGGCGATGCGATGCAGCCACGTGCGCAACGACGAGCGTCCGCCGAAATTGTCGTATCCTCGCCACGCCCGCAGGTACGTTTCCTGCACCAGGTCTTCGGCGTCGTGGAGGGAACCGCTCATGCGGTAGCAGTGCGCGAGAAGTTCGCGCCGGTACGGTTCGGCGGCATCCATGAATGTGGTATCGCCGAGGTCACTCGATGGGGTGTCAAGGAGCTGTTCTGCCATGGGTCTCCGCCCTCGTCCGACTGCCTGAACAACTACCTGCCCGAGAGTAGTCCGGGGGACCGACAGGCAACAGTCCGCAGAGGTGCTTCCCGCGGAGGTCACGAACGCTTCGATTACGCCTGTTATGCGGGTAGCGTGACGAAGCCGTGTCCTGGTGGGGGTCGCGGAGGGAAGGATTGGGGCCGGTGTTGCAGGAACACTTCGGGCGGAACGATGCGTCGGGTGGGGCGGGCCCCGTGGGGCCGTTCGCGGGTGGGCCGCCACTCGATGCATTGCACGTCGAGACTCCGCCGCTCGACAGGTTCGGGACCGCCGAACTCGGTCGCGCCGTTGTCGTCGCCTTCGCGCTCGTCGCGTTCGTGACGTGGGCGGTGGTGCGATGGGCCGCGATGAGCATCGTCGGGCGCGCACCCCGTCGCAGTGTCGTCGATGCGGCCGCGCACGGCACCGTCGACGCATTCGAACATCTCGGACCCACATTCGTGAAACTCGGTCAGCTCGTCGCATCGTCGCCGGGTCTGTTCCCTGCCCCGCTCGCCGACGCTTGCCTGCGCATGCTCGACGACGTGCCCACCTTCCCGTCCGAACAGGCGCGCGCGGTCATCGAGGAAGACCTCGGGCACCCGATCGGCGAGATGTTCTCGTCATTCGACGATGTGCCGCTCGCAGCGGCCTCGGTCGCGCAGGTCCACGGATGCGTGCTCCTCGACGGACGCGAAGCCGTGATCAAGGTGCAACGCCCCGGGATCGCACGACGGATGCTCGTCGATCTGCGCGCGGCGTACGTCGGTGCCAAGATGCTGCAGATCTTCGAGTTCTTCCGGATCGCCAACACTCCTGCGATCATCCGCGACCTCTACAACGCAACGATGACCGAACTCAACGCCGCGGTCGAGGCCGACCGGCAGGATCGCTTCCGCAACAACATCGGGGCGTTCGGCGACAACCGGTTCGTCACCGTGCCCGAGGTCTACTGGAATTGGTGCGGGCCGAGAGTGATCTGCATGGAACGCCTGACGGGCACACCCCTCGACCGCGTCGTGTCGGGGGAGGAGGGGCTCGACACCGCGCTGCTGGTTCGGCGCGGTGTGAAGGTGTGGATCGAGGCGGTGCTGTTGCACGGCCCGTTCCACGGTGATGTGCACGCCGGGAATCTGTGGCACCTCGACGACGGCCGTGTCGCGTTGCTCGACTTCGGGATCGTCGGTGAGCTCCCCGAACAGTGGCGCACGGTGCTGCGCGAATTGTTCCGCTCGTCGTTGCTCGACGGTGACTTCTCCTCGGTCGCGAGCAGTCTCCGGGAGCTCGGGGTCGCGGAGAATCTCGATGTCGATGATGCGGAGGTCGGGCGGCAGATGGCGGAGACCTTCGGCCCGCTGCTGGGACGAGACCTCTCGGAGTTGCGGCTCAGCGCGTTGATCGGTGCGCTCGTGTCGCTGGGGCGTCGATGGAACACCACGAGTCCCGAGGAACTGGTGCTGTTCGGCAAACAGGTCGGCTATTTCGAGCGCTATGCGACCGCGCTCGCACCGGGATGGGTACTGGGCCGCGACCCGTTCGTCTTCCTCAATGTCTTTCCTGACGAAGTAGCCATAAGAATCACCGAATCGGGCGTGAGCCTGCCCGACTGAGCGAAAAGCGTCGGAGGTCTTTACAGTCCATCGCGCGCGCCGTAGTTTAACGATCGTTCGACCCAGCACGTTGGTTCGGCACGTCGATGGCAGCGCAACGGAAGGATCACGACCCCATGAGTGCATCGCAGGACGTCGTACTCGCCGAACGGGACGGCCACGTCGTCACGTGGACGATCAACCTTCCCGAAGCGCGGAACCCGATCTCCGGAGACGACGTCGTCGAACGCCTCGTCGAACTCGTGGACCGGGCGAACGACGACGTCGACACCCGCGTCGTGATCCTCACCGGCGCCGGCTCGGCGTTCTCCGCGGGCGGCAACGTCAAGGACATGGTCGATCGCACCGGCATGTTCGCCGGTGCACCGCACGCCCTCCGCGACGGCTACCGGCGCGGAATCCAACGGCTGCCCAAAGCGATCTTCCACTGTGAGGTGCCGATCATCGCGGCCGTCAACGGCCCCGCCGTCGGCGCCGGCTGCGACCTGGCGATGATGTGCGACATGCGGGTCGCGTCGACGAAGGCGTTCTTCGCCGAGAGCTTCGTCAAACTCGGCATCATCCCGGGTGACGGCGGCGCGTGGCTGCTGCCGCGCGCGATCGGCGCCGCCCGCGCCGCCGAGATGGCGTTCACCGGTGATCGCGTCGATGCCGCCACCGCCCTCGACTGGGGCATGGTGTCGCAGGTCGTGGAGCCCGAGCAGTTGCTCGAGACTGCGCGCGCGCTCGCCGACCGTGTCGCCGTCAACCCGCCGCACGCACTGCGCATGACCAAGAAGCTGCTCCGCGAAGGACAACGCGTCGACCTCGACACCCTACTCGAGCTGTCTGCGTCGCTGCAGGCGCTCTCGCACCACACCGAAGACCATCGAGAAGCGCTCGCGGCATTCATGGAACGCCGCCCGGGCAACTTCACCGGCAAGTAACCCAGAACAGAAGGATTCCATATCGTGAAGAGGACTATCCTCACCGAAGAGCACGACGCGTTCCGCCAGATGGTGCGTGACTTCATCGAGCGCGACGTTGCACCGCACCGTGAGGAGTGGGACGAGCTCGGACACCCCCCGCGCGAGTTCTTCCGCCGCCTCGGCGAACTCGGCATCCTCGGCATCCAGGTGCCCGAAGAGTTCGGTGGCGGTGGCGAATCCAGCTTCATCTACAACACGATCGTGTTCGAAGAGGTCGCGCGCGCCGGTGTGTCGTTCGGTGGTTACACCGTCCACGCGTGCCTGATCCTGCCGTACCTGCTCGAGTACGCCACCGAGGAGCAGCGGAAGCGCTGGCTGCCGGGCTTCGCGGACGGCTCGATCATGACGGCCATCGCGATGACCGAGCCGGGCACCGGTTCCGACCTCGCGAACATCGCGACCACCGCGAAGCTGTCGGAAGACGGCTCGCACTACATCGTCAACGGCGCCAAGACCTTCATCACCGGTGGTGCCACCGCCGATCTGATCCTCACGGTGTGCCGCACCTCGCCGTTCGATCCGGAGGACCGGCGCGGCGGCCTGTCGATCATCGCCGTCCCCACCGCGACCGAGGGCTTCGCCGTGGGCCGCAAGCTCAACAAGATCGGCCTGCATCAGCAGGACACCGCCGAGCTGTCCTACAGCGACGTCAAGGTACCGGTCGAGAACCTCCTCGGTGAAGAAGGCGCCGGCTTCGGCTACCTCGCGCACAACCTGCCGCAGGAACGTCTCGCCATCGCACTGAACCAGGTGGGCTTCGCCGAGGCAGCGATCTCGCACGCGATCGCATACACCCAGGACCGCAAGGTGTTCGGGAAGCCGGTCGCCTCGTTCCAGAACTCGAAGTTCGTGCTCGCCGAGTGTTCCGCCGAAACACAGGCGGCGCGTGTCTACGTCGATCACTGCCTCGAGCTGCTGGACCGCAAGGAACTGTCGGTCGCCGACGCGGCGCGTGCCAAGCTGTTCTGCACGGAGGTCGCCGGCCGGGTCATCGACAAGTGCCTGCAGTTGCACGGCGGCTACGGCTACATCACCGAGTACCCGATCGCCCGCCTGTACGCCGACACGCGGGTCACGCGGATCTACGGTGGCACCAGCGAAGTCATGAAGACGATCATCTCCAAGGATCTGGGGCTGTAGTCATGTACCCGGGCCGCTACGCTGCAACGCACCCGGATCGGCCCGCGGTACACGAGGCTGCGACCGGGCGGACGATCACCTATCGAGAACTCGAGGATGCGTCCGTCCGGTTCGCACACTGGCTACGCGCGCACGATGTGGGTGCCGGTGATCATGTCGCAGTGATCACCGTCAACGACGCGACTGTGTACGAACTGTATTGGGGTGCGCTCCGTTCCGGTGTGTACATCACCTTCGTCAATTCGCATCTCGCGGCCGCGGAGGCCGCGTACATCGTGGACGACTGTGACGCGACGATCCTGCTGGTATCGGCACCCCTCATGTCGCTCGCGGAAGAGATCGCCGCACTGACACCGAAGGTGCGGCATCGCGTCGCGTTCGGTGGATCGATCCCGGGCCACCTCGACTACGAGACCGAGGTCGAAGGCCTGTCCACGGTGCCGCTCACAGATCAGCCGCGGGGCAGCGACATGCTGTACTCGTCGGGAACCACCGGGCGTCCCAAGGGAATCAAGCCCCGGCTCAGCGGTGTGCAGATCGACGAAGATCCCGGAACTCCCCTCATCGACATGCTGCGGCACTTCGGGTTCGATGAGGACACCGTCTACCTGTCGCCTGCGCCGATCTACCACTCGGCGCCGCTGCGTTACAGCGTGCTCACGCAGGGGTTGGGTGGCAGCGTCGTGCTCATGGAACGCTTCGATGCGGAACTGTCGCTGGAACTGATCGAGCGCCATCGCGTCACCCACAGTCAATGGGTTCCCACGCATTTCGTGCGACTGCTCCGACTCCCCGACGAGGTACGCGACAAGTACGACCTGTTGTCGCTGCGCTGCGCGATCCACTCTGCGGCGCCGTGTCCCGTCGAAGTCAAGGCGAACCTCATCCAGTGGTGGGGTGAGATCGTGTACGAGTACTACTCGGCCACCGAGGCGGTCGGCAGCACTGTCATCACACCGCAGGAGTGGCTCCGCAAGCCCGGAAGTGTGGGCCGCACAGGAGGAGCCGGAAGCAGCGGGATCGCGCACATCTGTGCAGCCGACGGCAGCGAGCTGCCTGCAGGGCAGGCAGGGACCGTCTACTTCGAGAAACCCGTGCAGAACGTCGAGTACCACAAGGATCCGGTCAAGACCGAGTCCGCGCGACATCCGTTCGAGAAGAACTGGGCGACCAACGGCGACCTCGGTTACCTCGACGAGGACGATTACCTGTACCTCACCGGCCGCGACAAGTTCACGATCATCTCCGGTGGAGTGAACATCTACCCGCAGGAGATCGAGAACATCCTTGCCCTGCACCCGGGGGTCGGCGATGTCGCGGTGGTGGGTGTTCCGGACGTGGACCGCGGTGAACGCGTCGAAGCGTTCGTGCGCCCCGCAGAGGGCGCCGCGCCGGGCGACGACCTCGAACGCGAGATCATCGACTTCTGCCATGAGAGGCTGTCGAAGTTCAAGTGCCCGCGTAGAGTTCGCTTCGTCGACGACCTGCCGCGTACCGCCACCGGCAAGATGGTCAAGGGTGCTCTGCAAGACCTCATCGACGTGTATGCCGATGCGGGGACGACGTGATGGCACCGTCTCCCAAACAGCAACTGTTCATCGATGTCGGACGTAAAGAGTTCGTGCGCAACGGGTACGGAGCGTCATCGATCCGGACCATCGCGCAGGAAGCCGGCGTGAGCCTGTCTGCGCTGTACTACCACTACAAGAACAAGCAGGATCTGCTGCTCGCGATTCTGCTGGACGGCGTCGACACGTACGACGCGGTGTGCGACGCCGAGCTCGCCGATGCCGGAGACGATCCCGTCGCGCAGCTACGCGCGTTCGTGCGGGGGAACGTCAAGTTCCGGACCCAGTACCCCAAGCAGGGGCAGCTGATCGCGACCGAGGTGCGCAATCTGGAGCCCGACGGGGCACGCCAGTACGACGAGCGCCGACGCGCGGGACGCAAACGGATGCGCGACATCATCGACGAGGGCGTCCGCCAGGACCTGTTCACCACGAAATATCCCGACGACTGCCGCAGATCGATCCTGGCGATGGTGTCTGCGATCGCCAACTGGTACGACCCGGCCGGACCCGACACGCCGGACGATATCGCCGAACGCTATGCCGACATGGCAATGGATTTGTTGTGCCCGAGCGGGACGAACGCTGCCCCGCGCGACGGAAGAGAATCACGATGAGTACACGACTGGTCCCGCAGGCCGGGACACCCGATCCGGCGCTCGCCGAACTGCGCATGCAGGTGAGGGCTTTCCTGAAGGAACAGATCGCGTCCGGGGTGTTCACACCCGGTATCGATACCTGGCTGACCCGATGGAACATCGACTTCACCCGGGCGCTCGCGGCCGAGGGCTGGGTCGGCATGACGATCCCCACCGAATACGGCGGGCACGGGCGCACTTTCATGGAGCGCTTCGTCGTCACCGAAGAACTTCTCGCGGTCGGTGCTCCCGTCGCGGCACAGTGGGTCGCGGACCGGCAGGCCGCGCCGTCTCTTCTGAAGTACGGCACCGAAGCGCAGAAGCAGAGGTTCCTCCCTGGCATCGCTGCGGGCGAGATCTGCTGGGCCATCGGCATGTCCGAGCCCGACTCCGGCTCCGACCTGGCCAGCGTCAAGACTCGCGCCGTCCAGGTCGAGGGCGGTTGGAAGATCACGGGAACCAAGCTGTGGACCTCGGGTGCACATCACGCCGACGCATTCTTCGGTCTCGCCCGCTCCGCGCCGCTCGACCCAGCGCACCGCCACGACGGCCTGAGCCAGTTCATCGTGCTGCTCGACTCGCCCGGCGTGACCATCCGCCCGATCCTGTCGATGTCCGGCGACCACCACTTCAACGAGGTGCTGCTCGAGGACGTCTTCGTCCCCGACGATCTCGTCCTCGGTGCGATCGGATCGGGCTGGGAGCAGGTCACGAGCGAACTCGGCTTCGAACGCAGCGGTCCCGAACGATTCCTGTCGACGTTCGGTGTCCTCGAGGGCCTGGTCCGCGGTGTCGGGTCGGGCACCGTCGAATCCGACACGCGGATCGGCGCGACCATCGGTCGGATGGCCGGGCTGCACCGGATGTCCACGGCGGTATCCGAATCGCTCGAACGCGGGGAGAACGCGGAACTTGCCGCGTCGGTGGTGAAGGTGCTCGGCACGAAAACCGAGGGTGACCTCTCCGATCTGGCGGACGAGATCGCCGGCTACGGAACCTCCGACGAACATCTTTCGCAGCTGATCCGGGCGAGCGTCATGCAGCGCCCGGGCTTCACATTGCGCGGCGGAACCAGCGAGATCCTGCGCGGGGTCATTGCACGAGGATTGGGACTACGATGACCGACAACACGGCAACGGACAACACCGAATTGCGCGACTTCGAGCGGATGCTCGCCGAAGTGTTCACCTCCGGCGACGACCACCGCATCGGTGACGTCATCGAATTCGATCGCAGCCTGTGGGCCACGCTCAGCGAATTGGGTCTCGCACGCCTGACCGGCGACGAAGCGACCGGTGGCAGCGGCGCAGGCTGGACCGAGGCGGCGCTGCTTCTCACCGCAGCCGGTGCGGGCGCTGCGGCGGTGCCGGTCGCGGAGAACGACCTGCTCGCCGGGTGGCTGCTCACGACAGCCGGGCTCGAGGGCGGCGACGGCGTGCGCACGGCAGCGGTACTCGATGCCGACGGTGGCGCCCGCTTCGTGCCCTGGGCGCGCGACGTCGACTCGATCGTCGTCCTGTGGCAGGACGCGGGACGTACCTGGAGGGTCGCGGAGATCTCCAGGGCTCAGGTCGAACTCACGGAGGCCGTGAATCTCGCGTCGGAGCCGCGCGACCACATCCGCGTCGACGTCTCTGCGCTCTCGGGTGCCGAGGTGCCTGCGTCGCTGGCCGAGGAGTTCCGCTACCGGGGTGCGCTTGCGCGGACACTCTCCTCGGTGGGAGCGATGGATCGGATTCTGGGGCTCGTCGTCGAACATGTCACGGCGCGTGTCCAGTTCGGTCGGCCACTCGGAAAGTTCCAGGCCGTCCAAGCGCTCGTATCCGAAATCGCCGCCGAGTCGGCCCTCGCACGGGCGGCAGCGGACGCGGCGGTGGCGGCCGCGGTCGACAACGGTTTCGGCAGTAGCACCACCCGCTTCGCGGTCGCTGCGGCAGCATCGTGCACCGGTCACGCGGCGGCTGTGGTCACCCGCAATGCGCATCAGGCGCTCGGTGCGATCGGCTTCACGATGGAGCACGAACTGCATCGGCACGCGAATCGTGTCCTGTCGTGGCGCAACGAGTTCGGCACTGTTGCGTCGTGGGATGCGGAACTTCTCGAGGCTGCGGTAGCGGCGGGGGATGTGTGGACTTTGGTCACCGAGTGATGTAGGTAACAATCCTCTGGTGCGGTCGGTGTGGCACCGTCAGGGCATCCGTCACGCGCGGGCATGTCCAGGAACGGAGCTGAAGTGGATACGATCGACACCGGCCTGCTGGTACTTCGCGTGCTGCTGGGGCTGACGATGGCAGCGCACGGGTACGGCAAACTTTTCCGAGGTGGCCGCATTCCGGGTACGGCCGGTTGGTTCGACGGCATGGGCATGCGTCCCGGCAGAATTCATGCGTGGCTTGCGGCTCTCACCGAGGTCGGCGCGGGTCTTGCGCTGGCACTGGGTCTTCTCACCCCGTTCGCTGCCGCCGGTTTCGTGGCGCTGATGTTCGTTGCCGCATGGACCGTGCACCGGGGCAGCGGCTTCTTCGTGGCCGCCAACGGCTGGGAGTACAACCTCGTGCTCGCCGGGGGAGCCGTTGCCGTCGCGATCATGGGTGCCGGTAGCTTCAGCCTCGACCACCTGATCTTCGGCGACAACCTGCTCGACGGGTGGGCCGGTGTCCTCATCGCACTGGTCGGCGGACTCGCTGCGGCCGGTGCCCTGCTGGGTGTGTGCTACCGGCCCACGCCGAAGCAGGACGACGAATCCGTGTCGGTGTCCTGACGCGACAGCTCACCCAACTTTCCTCCGCTCGTGCGGGTTTCCGTTGGTTCACGACCAACGGAAACCCATGCAGGCGGAGGAAAGTTGCCTGTCACCGCAGGTAGAGGCGCACCTTGTCGATCTCGTTGCGCAGCAGGTCGATCTCGTGTGCGGTCGGCGGTTCGGTCACCGTCAACTCGGGTGAGACGAGCAGATCCCATCCCGTTGCCGCGCGCACCTCGTCGACGGTGACACCGGCGTGGACGCTGGTGAGTTCGAGTTCGTCGAACGGACCGCTGCGCGAGAGCACGCCGAGGCTGGTGAACACCTTGGTGACGCCGCGCCCTCGAGGCATGATGCCGACGCCGGCCTCACGGGCTCGTACGGGGCTCGGGGAGGTGCAGAAGTCGAGCTCGGCAGGAAACGCGCTCGGGTCGTGCCTGCGCATGACGACGAAGACCTCGCCCGCGTTCGGCATGATCTCCACAGCGCCACCCGCACCCGGAAGCCGCACGGTGGGCTTGTCCCAGTCGCCGATGAAGCTCGTGTTCAGGCTTCCGTAGCGGTCGATCTGGCCCGCGCCGAGGAACCCGACGTCGACATTGCCGCCCTGCAGTACGTATCCGAACAGCGATGCCATGGAGACGACGGATTCGGCGCCGGACACGACCACGGAGTCGGCAATACCTTCGGCCATCGCCTCGGGGTGCGCGCCGCACACACCGGACTCGTAGATGAGTTCGATGTCCGGGTTCGAGGTGCGGCACGCGAGGTCCACCGCGAGGGTCGGCAGGCCGACACCCGCGAAGACGCGGTCCTTACCGGCGAGCGCCCGGGCGGCGACCGACACGATCAGCTCGGTCGTGGTGAACGGCTCGGTAGTGGTCATCGTCTGCTCCCGTAGTTGACCGCTTCGGAGTATCGCGGCGCGACCTCGAGATCGCTCCAGTAGTCGTCGCCGAGCTTGGCGAGATATCCGTCGTGGTCGGCGAGTTCGTACACCCAGTCCTTCAGCCACGTGCGAAGTGCCTGCGGATCCTTGCTGATCTCGGTCCAGCGCCGGTAGAAGGCACAGTCGCGGTCGTAGTAGCCCTGCGCGTACGACGGGTGCGCGCCGCGGGGCGACACGACCACGGCGTCGACGGCATGCGACGGTATGAGGGTGCGGCTGGGATCCGAGCGCACGGTGTTGTCGTCGACGATCTCCTCGACCACGACGATCGCGTGCTTCGCCGCGTACACGGCTTCCTGCTGAACCCCGGCGATACCCCAGATCTGGATGTTGCCTGCCCTATCGGCGCGCTGCGCATGGATGATCGTGACATCCGGGTTCAGCGGCGGAACCACGTAGGTGCTGCCGTTGCCGTACGGATCGTCGACGAGCTTGATCTTCGGATTCAGTGCGGCCAGGTCGCTTCCGGCGTACGAGCGCAGAGGGAAGAACGGCAGACCGGCCGCGCCCGCCTGATAGCGGCACACCATGCCGTAGTGGCTGTACTCCTCGACGTTCAGCTTCACCGGGTCGTGCTTCTCGATGCGTCGACGGATCTCGTACAGCGACCCCGCGGATCCGCTCGCGAAGAACGATGCGACGAGCGTCGAGACACAGTCGGCGGCGATGAGTTGGTCGGAGATGATGTCCGGCGTCATCCGGCACAGCGTCAGGTTCTTGCGGCCCTGGCGGATGATCTCGTGGGCTGCAGCGAACGGAATCAGGTGCGAAAAGCCTTCGAGGGCAATCGTCATGCCGTCCTGGACGTGCGTCGCGATGGCATCACGCATGGTCATCACTTTGTCTGCTGGCATACCGGTCTCCTGCCGCGTCTGTCGTTGTTGTCGACTGTGGCAGGAGCCATAGATATAGTCCAATACAAAGTGTTGCCATCATTATTGCGTATTGCGCAATAATGTCTCGGGTGGAGATACATCAGATCCGAGCGTTTCTGGCCGTGGCGGAAGAGCTGCACTTCGGCCGGGCGGCACAGCGTCTGCACGTGGCTCAGCCGCCGCTGAGCAGGACGATCAAGCAACTCGAGAAGCAGCTCGGAATAACCCTGTTCGAGCGCAGTACACGCAGCGTTCAGCTGACGGAGGCCGGACAGGCTCTCATCGAGCCGGCTCGAGCGATCCTCGATGCGGTCCGCCTGGCCGAGATGGCGGTGACTGCTGCCGGGCGCGGCCGCACGGGCCGCGTGCGAATCGGATTCGCCGGCTCCTCGTCGCACCACCTGGTCGGGCAATGGGCGAAGCTCGTACGCCGTACGCACCCGGGTATCGAGTTCGTGCTCGCGAGTTCGGCCTACGCGAGCGAAGTGCTGAACCGGCTCTCGGAGGGCACGCTCGACATCGGTATCGTGCGGCTGCTGTTCTTCCCTCCGGGGATCGCGTCCCGGGTGATTGCGCGCGAAGATCTCGTCGTCGGATTGCCGAGAGAGCACCGGCTGGCGGACGAGCCCGTGGTGCAGCTGGCCGACCTCGCGGGTGAAGCGTGGGTGATGTTGCCCTCCGAGCCGGGGTCGATGCTGCGCGAGCTCCTGCTGCGACTTGCGCACGACGACGGCTTCACACCGAGAATCGTGCAGAGCGCACCCGATTCGCTGTCGCTGGTGGCGCTCGTTTCTGCGGGAGTGGGTTGTACGTTGACGGTGTCGTCGGTGGCTCGGCACGTCGTCAATTCGGAGGTCGTATTCGTGCCGCTTGCCGAGCAGGGCCCGATCGACGTGCGTCTCGTGTGGCGTGAAGGCGACACCAGTGCGGCGCTCGCGGAGGTGCTCCGGCTATCCGAGGAAGCGCTGCCCACTCCGAGCGAGTGAGCGGCGCCTGCCGTCGCGAGGACCGGCCGGCACCGCTCATCGGGGATGCTCGAATTATGTGGCAGTGCGTACAGTCCCGGCTTCTGCACCCGAAGCGTCATCGACTCGGCTCGGGAGTGGGCCCTCTTCGTCCCGGCTCGCGAGTTCGAGTTCGTCCTCGTCGGCTTGCTCCGCGTGCGACAGCGCCTTCGGGTCGTAGCCGGTGCGATTGAGCAGCATGAGCGTGCACACCAGAGATACCGCCGCGTATGAGGCCGCCGCGATTGCGACACCCGTGACGTTGCCCGACGAATTGAGGATCCACTGTGCGAGTACCGGGGTGCCGCCACCGACGACGAGCGAGCACAATTGGTATGCCGCAGACAGTCCCGAGTAGCGGATGTTCGCGGGGAACGCCCTGGCGAGGATGCCGGCGATAGCGCCGTAGAACATCGAGTGGGGGATCGTGGCGATGCACATACCGATCGCCGCAATCGCGAAGGTCTCGGTGCGGATCGCGTAGAACATCGCGGGCATCAGGAACAGTTCGGGCACCACCATCAGGCAGACGGCCTTGCGCATGTCGATCCGCGACACGAGGAGCGCGCCGAACGGCTGCACGATGAACTGGACGACGAGCGCAATGGCGATGATCGCGAGGAACGTCCCTCGCTCGTATCCGAGTTCATTTGTTGCCCAGGATAATGCGAACGTGTTCTTGAAGTAGGTGACCTGAACGAGGGGGAGGGCGCCGGCGCCGAGTAGAACCAGGACCCAATGCTTGCGCAGTACTTCACCGATCGGAAGCTTGACGACCTTCTTCTTGGCGAGGACGGCCTTCATTGCATCCGACTCTTCGAGCTTGAGCCGGATCACCATGCCTACGATGACGAGCAGCGCAGAGACGAGGAAGGGAATACGCCAGCCGTAGAGCAGGAATTCGGGTGTAGGCATCGCGGCGAGGAAGAAGAACGCCATGGTCGCGAGCAGGTTTCCGGCCGGAGACCCCTGCTGCGCGAAGGCGGAGTAGAGGATGCCCTTGCCCTTGGGTGCGTTCTCCGACGCGATGAGAACTGCGCCGCCCCACTCGCCGCCCACGGCCACGCCCTGCAGCACGCGGAGTCCGACGAGCAGGATGGGCGCCCATATTCCGATCTGGGCGTAGGTCGGCAGCAGGCCGATGCCGACGGTCGCGATACCCATCATGATCAGTGTGATGACCAGTGTGTTCTTGCGGCCGATGCGATCGCCGAGGTGGCCGAAGATGACACCGCCGATAGGGCGTGCGAGGAAGCCGGCCCACAAGGTGACGAACGCGAGCAAGGTGCCGACACCTGGGGAAAGGTCGTCGGAGAAGAAGATCTCCCCGAAGACGAGAGCCGCCGCGGTTCCGTAGATGTAGAAGTCGTACCACTCGATGGTCGTGCCGATGAAGGACGCGATTCCGGCTTTGCGCGCCTTCTTCGTGATCTCTCGGTCGGTGGGTGTCGACGGTGCCATACGACTCCGCTTTCTCTCGGTCGAATTCGCTGCCCGACAACTTCGCTGCCCGACAACTTCGCTGCCTGCCAACCTCGATGTGTCGTGCGTCTCATCGAGGTTGGCAGCTCGTAAGTGACTTCGTCCAATACCTAATTGCGTCGTGATTGTTTCGAAATATGCATGAATCCACCCCTATTTATGCGGATGAATAACATAGTCGCTCGCCGTCGTGTGTGTGCCTCTGGTGGTAGACATACAGCCGACCGCGGTTCGAAGGAAGACACACACGTGACAGGCGAGGCGGATATGTCAGGCGACGCAACCAGCAGGAATGGTTCCGGCAGGGAGGAACTGCCGCTCGAAGGCATCACCGTGGTGAGCCTCGAGCAGGCGGTCGCAGCACCTCTGGCGACTCGGCATCTCGCCGATCTGGGCGCGCGCGTCGTCAAGGTCGAGCGGGTCGGCGACGGCGACTTCGCCCGCGACTACGACAGCGCCGTTCTCGGCCTCGCCGCGCACTTCGTGTGGCTCAACCGCGGTAAGGAATCGTTCGCGGTGGACCTCAAGGCTCCCGCCGGTGTCGATGCGGTGAAGTCGCTCATCGATGGCGCCGACGTGTTCCTTCAGAACCTCGCTCCCGGCGCCGTCGACCGGCTCGGACTCGGCGCCGACGACCTGCGGGCCGATCATCCGGAGCTGATCGTCGTCAATATGTCCGGGTACGGAACCGAGGGTCCGATGCGCGACCGGAAGGCCTACGACCTGCTGGTTCAGTCGGAGTCCGGACTGTGCTCGATCACCGGTACCCCCGAGACTGCGGTCAAGACGGGCATCCCCACATCCGACATCGCCGCAGGCATGTACGCGCTGACCTCGATCCAGGCGGCGCTGCTGCGGCGCTACCGAACGGGACTGGGTGCGACGATCGACGTGTCCATGTTCGATGCGACCGCCGAGTGGCTCGGTTATCCGATGTACCTGCAGATGTATCAGGATCGGCAGGTCCCGCGGATGGGACTCGCGCACACGTCGATCACCCCGTACGACAAATACCCGACCGCCGACGGTGAGATTCTCATCGGTGTGCAGAACGACCGCGGATGGCGGACGCTCACCGAGGTGCTCGGAATGCCGGAGCTCGCGACCGACCCTCGGTATGCGACCAACGTCGAACGGGTCGCGCGGCGCGAGGAGGTCGACAAGCTCGTCGGCGATGCGACCAGTACATACGGTAGTGCCGAGCTGGATGACAAGCTCGCCGCGGCCGGCATCCCGGCAGCACGTCTGCGCGACCTGAAGGGGCTGATCGAGCATCCGCAGCTCGGGGAGCGCGATCGATGGCGTGAAGTGCAGACCGAATCGGGTGCAGTGCGCGCCATTCTTCCGCCGATGAACTTCCGCGACGTCGAACTGCCCATGGGTCCGGTGCCTTCACTCGGGCAACACACCGACGCCGTTCTCGCTCGCCTCGGGTTGACCGACGAGCAGGTCGCGGGACTACGCGAGGCCGGGATCGTCGGATGATCCAGGAAGAAATATCCGGCCATATAGGAATCGAGAGCTGTTCGTATCGGTGATTCGGATTGAAACCGCAGTACCCAGCGATTGACGTCAGTTGCGTACATATTCGAAAATGGCCGTACAAATAGTCGTTCCCTGAGGAGTAGGCCATGACCCGTGCGGCACTCGTCGCCCCCGTTCGTACCGCCGTCGGCCGATTCGGTGGGTCGCTGAAGGACGTCTCGGCGGTGACCCTCGCGACGACGGTGATCAAAGAGGCCGTCGCTCGCTCGGGTATCGACCCGGATCTCATCGAAGAAGTCGCGATGGGTCAGTCCTATGCGAGTTCGGAGGCGCCGTGCATCGGTCGGTGGGCCGCGCTCGATGCGGGCCTGCCGATCTCGGTGGCGGGCATCCAGACCGACCGTCGTTGCGGCACCGGCCTGCAGGCGCTGGTGACCGCCGCGATGATGGTGCAGACGGGCGCCGCGAACGTCGTGGTTGCCGGTGGCGTCGAGTCGATGAGCAACATCGAGCACTACACGACGGGCGCCCGCTGGGGAGCACGGTCGGGTGGCCTGAACCTGTACGACCGCCTCGATCGCGGCCGCGAACGGTCGCAGCCCGAATGGCGGTTCGGCAAGATCAGCGGCATGATCGAGACGGCCGAGAACGTCGCGGAGCAGTGCGGAATCACACGCGAGGACTCCGACGCACTCGCCGCGGAGAGTCATCGTCGCGCCCACGCGGCCTGGGAGGCCGGGCGTTTCGACGACGAGGTCGTCGGGGTCGAGGTCAAGGACCGGAAGGGTAACGTCACCGTGGTCGCGCGGGACGAGGGTATCCGTCCGGACAGCACTCCCGAATCCCTTGCCAAGCTGCGATCCGTGACGCCGGGTGGTGTGGTCACCGCGGGTAACGCCAGTCAGCAGAACGATGCGGCTGCAGCGCTTCTCGTGGTTGCGGAGGACAAGCTCGACGAGTACGGACTCGAGCCGATCGGTTTCCTCGAAGGATGGACCGCGGCAGGATGCGATCCCGCCACCATGGGACTCGGTCCGGTGGCCGCCACCCGAAAGCTGTTCGACCGCACGGGCCTCGGATTCGACGATTTCGACCTCGTCGAACTCAACGAAGCCTTCGCCTGCCAGGTCCTCGGCGTGCTGTCGCAGTGGGGCTGGGACGATCGGGACAAGCTCAATGTCAACGGCTCCGGGATCTCCCTCGGCCACCCCATCGGGGCGACCGGTGTCCGGATGGCGACAACGGCTCTGCACGAACTGAAGCGTCGCGGCGGTGGTCGTGCGCTCGTGACGATGTGCATCGGCGGTGGCCAGGGTATGGCCGCGTCGATCACCACGGCCTGAGGGAGACCGGTATGAGCGGGCTCGACGACAGGGAATGGATGCTTGCCGCGCGCTGCCGCGGGTTCGAGACTTCCGTCTTCTTTCCTCAGAAGGAATCGGGTCGCGGCCCGGTGGCCGGTGCCGAGCGTGATGCGAAGAAGATCTGCCGCACGTGCCCGGTGATCATCGAGTGCCGCGACCACGCGCTGGCCAACGACGAATCGCACGGTATCTGGGGTGGGATGAACTATTCCGAGCGTCGCGCGGTCGCGCGGGCGAAGAAGCTGGGCCGGCCGATACCTGCCTGAACGGGTGGGTCAGGCGCGGTCGGCTGCGAGGTGTTCGAGCAGCGACAGATTTGCAGTGATGCCGTCTCGCCACACACCCAGGCGGTGGGCCACGATGGCACTCTCTTTGTCAGGGTGCTGCTCGATGAAATCGGAGAGCGGCGACCTACCGAGGCACATCTTGGCCCACTGCCTGACGAGGGCGCCGTCTTCGGCTGGGTCGACCTCGAAACCCCAGAGCGCGATCGGTGCCTCGACCGGACCGACGCGCCACGCCCAACGGCGACCGTCCTCGACTTCGACGACCTCCGATTCGGTGTGCCACTGACCCATCTGGTCGCTCTGATTGTGCCCGCGGAACTGGGCACCGACGGACACTCCGGATGCTCCGTCCAGCCACTCCACTCGCTGCAGCTCACCGTCTGCACGGGTGGGCAGCTCGATGTCGGTGACCAGCGCCCAGGCGTGTTCCGGGCTGCAGGGTAAAGTTCTGGCGACTTCGACGGTCGGGGTATCGCGTAGACGCATTGACGCTCCTTCGGATCTCGAGTCGATCTTCGAGGTGATGCTGCGCCGATGCTATTCGAGACCCCGACCTTTCGGCTCAGCCGACGTTTGTCACCGGGATCAATCCGCCGGTGATGGGCGACCCGGCGTCGGACAGCAGGAATTCGATCACCTTCGCGACCTCGGCGGGCTGCGACCACCTGCTGGTGTCGGCATCGGGCATCGCCGCGCGGTTGGCGGGGGTGTCGATGACGACGGGGAGCAGCGCGTTGACGCGGATGTGGTCGTCGCGGTACTCGACGGCCATGGTCTCGACGAGCGCCGAGACCGCAGCCTTGGAGGCTATGTACGAGGCGCCGCCCGAGAACGGATTGTGAGTCGCGGCGGCGGAGATGCAGACGATCGATCCGCCGCCGCGACGGATCAGGTGGGGCAGCGCGGCCTGGCTGACGGAGTAGGCCGTGCGTACGTTGAGGTCGAACTGGGAATCGAGCACGCCGATCGGTGTCTCGTGTACACGAGGACCGGAAGAGAACCCGCCGACCAGATTGACGACACCGAACAGGGGCGCGCCGGGGTCGTCGGCCGCGACCGCCAGGGCATCCTCGAGTTGCTGTTCGTCGGAGAGGTCGGCCTTGACGAGATGCAGATTCGGGTGGGTGCCGACGCGTTCGAGTTCTTCGGGAGCCACCCACGGGACCACGACACGCCAGCCGGTGTCGAGAAGATGTGCGGTCACAGCGGCTCCGAGTCCGCCGGTGCCGCCGCTGACGAGTGCGGTGCGAGTCATGGCCACCGTCCTTCCGAGTGTTGTCGAGGTCTCGCGTGTTGATCCGGTCCTGTCCGGTGCGGGACTGATAACGACCCTATCGCATAGGGAAATGACATTCTCAAAAATCTCACACAGTGGAAAAAGGGTGACCTTGGCTCTGCGATCGGGATGATCCGGCATCAACGGCCAGGTCCGCGAGTACGCCGAGGACATCGCAGCCACCGGCGTGACCGCGCTGGTATGGGACCCATGGCACTGGCACAGCGCCGACGAGACTTCGGCGGAGGCGACCCGCGGTCGCGAATGTGGTCGCCTACCACCCGTCGATCTTCGTCCGGCGCCGAGCACGCATTCAGTAGCCGGGCCCGGCACACGAATCCGGTCAACGCCGCCGCGTACGCAGTGTCCTGGCCGCAGGTACTGCGCTTCATCGGCGACACCGTGCTGGGCTCCTGACCGGGAAAATCCACAGAAACTGCAGGAACCGGTTGCACGCGCGCCATAGAAGACGACTATGGAGCGCAGGCGCCGGACTGCGCAGGCCCGGGGGAAGTGAGGCAGGTATGGAGTCGAAGGACACCCGCACGTCGCACGTGACCGAGCTCGACCAGCACGTGACCAAGCTGGATCAGGTCGTCATCCGCATTGCCGGAGACTCCGGCGACGGCATGCAGCTTGCCGGAGACCGATTCACCGCCGAAGCCGCGGCCTTCGGAAACGATCTCGCCACGCAACCGAATTTCCCCGCGGAGATCCGCGCACCGCAGGGCACCTTGCCTGGGGTATCGAGTTTCCAGATCCAGATCGCCGACCACGATATCCTCACCGCCGGAGACCGGCCCGATGTGCTGGTGGCGATGAATCCGGCAGCGCTGAAATCGAATGTCGACGACCTGCCCGACGGCGGCATCCTCATCGTCAACAGCGACGAATTCAGCAAACGCAACCTCTCGAAGGCCGGGTACGGCAGCAACCCGCTCGAATCGGACGGACTCGAGCACCTCCAGGTGCACGCCGTCCCCATGAGCACCATGACGCTCGGCGCGGTCGAGCCATCCGGCGTGGGCAAGAAGGACGCCCACCGCGCGAAGAACATGTTCGCGCTCGGTCTTCTGTCGTGGATGTACGGTCGCGCGATCGCTGCGGTCGAGACATTCCTCGAAACCAAGTTCGCGTCGCAACCCGACATCGTCCGCGCCAACATCCTTGCTCTGCACTCGGGTTGGAACTACGGAGAGACGACCGAGTCCTTCGCGTCGACCTACGAAGTGGACCGGGCAGACCTACCGCCGGGCACCTACCGGCAGATCACCGGCAACACTGCGCTCGCCTACGGGTTGGTCGCTGCGGGCAGGGCCGCAGGCATGGACGTGTTCCTCGGCAGCTACCCGATCACGCCCGCGTCGGACATTCTCCACGAATTGAGCAAGCTCAAACGGTTCGGTGTGTACACGTTCCAGGCGGAGGACGAGATCGCAGGCATCGGTGCGGCGGTCGGGGCCTCGTACGGTGGTGCGCTGGGAGTCACCAGTACATCCGGGCCGGGGGTCGCGCTGAAATCCGAAGCGATCGGGCTGGCCGTGATGACCGAACTGCCGCTCGTCGTCGTCGACGTCCAGCGCGGCGGGCCGTCCACCGGCCTGCCCACCAAGACCGAGCAGGCAGACCTGTTGCAGGCGATGTTCGGTCGCAACGGTGAGTCGCCGGTCGCGATCGTTGCGCCGCAATCGCCGGCCGACTGCTTCGATGCGGCGCTCGAAGCGGCCCGCATCGCCGTGACTTACCGGACCCCGGTGATGCTCCTGTCCGACGGCGCGATCGCCAACGGCTCGGAGCCGTGGCGTATTCCGGAGGTCGATACCCTTGCCCCGATCGATCCCGGATTCGCCACACCGCCGGGTGACAGCGATCCGGGCTACCAGCCGTACGCTCGCGACCCCGCGACACTTGCGCGCGACTGGGCCATCCCCGGCACCGAAGGGCGAGAACACCGCATCGGCGGGTTGGAGAAGGCCAACGGCACCGGCGACATCTCCTACCACCACGCGAATCACGAGTTGATGACCCGTGTGCGCGCAGCGCGGATCGCAGGCATCGACGTCCCCGACCTCGAAGTGGACGACCCCGCGGGCGACGCCGAGATTCTCGTCCTGGGGTGGGGGTCGTCGTACGGGCCGATCGGCGAGGCGGTGCGACGTGCACGGCGCGGCGGCCATGCAGTCGCCCGGGCTCACCTGCGACACCTCAACCCGATGCCGAAGAACCTCTGCGATGTGCTCGAAGGCTATCGGCGCGTGCTGGTTCCGGAGATGAACCTCGGTCAGCTGTCGTTGCTGCTGAAGGCGCGGTGCGACGCGGAGATCCAACCTGTCACCAAGGTTGCGGGTATGGCATTCCGCGCGGACGAACTGCACGAAGCGCTCCTCGAAGAATTCGACGGGACCCTTCGCGACTCCGAGGGCGCCAAGACCCCCGCTGCGGCCTCCGCGGTCGTGACCATCCGGCGAGGTGATCGATGATGGGAGACAACACCGTGAACGGCGACGTGCGCAACGGCAGGGCACACCAACTCGTCGGAACCGACCTCGGGATCAGCGCCCTCGACGGGGTGCCGCGCACCGATGTCCCGCAGAAGGCGAAGGACTTCACCTCCGATCAGGAAGTGCGGTGGTGCCCGGGATGCGGTGACTACGTCATCCTCGCGACGGTCCGCACCGTGCTGCCGCAGTTGGGTCTCGAGCGTGAGAACATCGTCTTCGTCTCGGGAATCGGTTGCTCGTCGCGGTTCCCGTACTACCTCGACACATACGGCGTGCACTCGATCCACGGCCGCGCCCCGACCTTCGCCACCGGCCTGGCGGTCACCAGGCCGGACCTGTCCATATGGGTCGTGACCGGCGACGGCGATGCCTTGTCGATCGGCGGGAATCACCTGATCCATTCCCTGCGGCGCAATGTGAACATGCGGATCCTGTTGTTCAACAACCGTATCTACGGGCTGACCAAGGGGCAGTACTCGCCGACGTCGGAAACCGGCAAGGTCACCAAGTCGACGCCGATGGGGTCGATCGACGCACCGTTCAACACGATGTCGCTCGCGATCGGCGCCGAGGCAAGTTTCGTGGCCCGTGTGCTCGATTCCGATCGTGCGGGACTCACCGAGGTCCTGCTCGCAGCCGCAGAACATCGTGGGGCGGCATTCGTCGAGATCCTGCAGGACTGCCCGATCTTCAACGACGGCTCGTTCGATTCGCTCCGCAAGGACAATGCGGAGGACCATCTCATCCATGTGCGGCACGGTGAGCCGATCATCTTCGGGACCGACGACGAACTCTGTGTCGTACGCAGAGGGTTCGGGCTTCGCGTGGCACGTATCGTCGACGTCGACCGAGACGACATCGTCGTGCACGATGCTCACAGCGACGACCCCGAATACGCCTATGCGCTGTCGCGACTGTCGGCGCAGGACCTCACCTACACCGTCACCGGAATCGTACGGTCGGTGTCGCGGCCCACGTACGACGACCAGGCGCGCGCCCATGCCGCAGTCGCCGCGGCCCAGGAACCGGCCGATCTGCAGTCGTTGCTCAGTGGCCCGAGTACCTGGACTGTATCGTGACGCCAACCCCATCGAACTTGGAGAATGTTCGTTGACAACACAATTCGGTGTGTTCGTGCCACAGTTCCGCCTCGGCGTCGACGAGGTGAAGGCCCGGGCGATAGCAGCGGAACAAGCCGGATTCGACTCGTTCTGGCTCATGGACCACCTGTACTCACCGGGTGGCAGGCCGACGGACTCACTCGAAAGCTGGACGCTGCTCACCGCGCTCGCCGGTGCCACCTCGGACATTCGGCTCGGACACCTGGTGGGATGCGCGCCGTTCCGGCACCCGGCGTTGCTGGCGAAGATGGCTGCCACCGTCGACCACATCAGCGGCGGCAGGCTCGACCTCGGGCTCGGCTGGGGGTCGGTGGAGGCAGAATTCGAGACCTTCGGCATCCAGGTCGGGTCGCGCCGAGAACGAGCGGAAGCCCTCGACGAAACCCTCGAGATCTTCCGCCTGATGTGTACGGGCGAGCAGTTCGACTACGACGGAAAGCACTTCCGGATGCGCGGCGCCTACGGTCTGCCGACTCCCGTCCAGGACCGGATCCCGGTGCACATCGGCGGTGCAGGCAAGACGCTGACGATGCCGCTCGTCGCACGTCATGCGCAGTGGTGGAACTGTGTAGGGCACGCGCGAAGCCGGCTCGAGGAGCTCACGCCGCTGAAGGGGGATGCCCGAATCTCGGTGCAGTACGCGGTCGGATTCGCGGAAAAGGCCGCGGACATCCCCGACGTGACGGCATCGGTGGCACGCAGACTTCCGGAAAGCGGCTGGGGTGCACCACTGATCGGTACAGGCGACGACCTGATCGAACAGATTGCTCTCGAACGCAAGCGTGGTGTCGAACTGTTCGTTCTCCGCTTCCACGACTTCGCGCCGCCGGAGACACTCGAGCGGTTCGGCCGCGAGGTCATCGCACACGTGCGCGATCAGCACTTCGCGTAGGCGCACTGCCCGCCGATCAAGGTGGCACGCACCCTGTCTGCGCCGAGATCGCCGACCGCTTCCGCGACCGGACTGTCCAGCAGGACGAGGTCGGCATCGGCGCCGACAGTCACCTGGCGTGCGGGCCCACCCGGGTCGTCGAGAGGCGCGAGACAGCGGTCGAGTGCTTCGGCCGACGTGATCCGTTCCGCGGCACCGACAATGTCTCCGGTGGGGCAACGCCGAGTCACGGCGGCCGACATGACCCGCCACGGGTCTACCGGTCCGTACGGTGCGTCGCTCGACAACGCCACTGGTACCCCGCCATCGATCAGGCTGCGGCACCGGTAGAGATCGGGCAGGTCGCGGGTATCCACGTCGCGCAGATACGTGTCGCCGCGATCGGCGAGGAAACCGGGCTGCGTCACCACGTGGATACCGCGTCGCCGCAGGTCGTCGATGGATTCGGCCGGGACGAGCGCGCCGTGCTCGATCCGGTCGCCCGTGATGGAGCCGACGTCGTCGAAGGCCGCGAGGAGGATCACGAACGCCTCGAGGCTGACGCAGTGCACCGCGACGGCGCGTCGTGCGTCGTGGACGCGACGGATGGATGCGGTGAGGGCGTCGATGTCGGGGAGATCGGAGTCGGCGATGACGATCTTGTACGGACCGACGGTGCATCCCGGCGTGGCCGGAGCGAAATGGTGTGGCGCGCCGAGCAGGTGCAGGCGCTGAGGGAGTGCGCCGGTGGTGTGCGCGTCGACGAGCGCAGCGACCGTGCTCGGCGTGAGATCGGGCGTCGCATCGGTGACTCCGGTGACGCCGTAACGTGCGAGTTCCGCTCCGATCGAGTCCAGTGCCGGGGGTGCGGTTGCGGGAAGTCGGTCGCGCAACCACGTATCGGCGCGCCAGACCCGGCCGGTGGGGCGTCCGTCGTCGTCGCGCTCGACCCCGGGGTGATCGGCCGTGTGGAGCCGGGCGAGCTTGGCGGCGAGGGAATTCAGTGCCCACATGGCGCCACTGCGGTGCTGGATGCGCACCGGTCGTCGGTCGTGTATTCGGTCCAGTGAATCGGAATCGAGCAGTCCCGAAACGGATTCGAAGTATCCGACACCGCGGATCCAGCCGTCACCCGGTGCGGCGTCGAGAGCCCGAGCGAGGTCGTCCGCCGACGTGACGTCGGGTGGCCCGCACCGCACAGAAACTCGATCGGCCGCCAGGGCGTGCAGGTGGATGTGGTGATCGTGGAGACCGGGGATCAGTGCGCCACCGTGGCCGTCGACGACCTTGCATCTCCCGGACACTTCGATGCCCTTTCCGAGCTGCGAGATCACCCCGCCGCGCACGAGAACGTCGATGCCGGGAACGCCGTCGACCTCCACATCGCGCAGGAGCAGAACGGTCATCGGATCCCCAGCTCGGACAGAATCTTCGAGGTGTCGCGACCGGATTCGGCGACGGCACCCGCCGGTTCGCGGCGCTCCGGCTCGGCGACTGCGACGGTGCCGGACGGTGCGTCGACCCACCAGCGCCCTCGGAGTGAATGGCACATTGTGTCGGGTGAAGGAGACGAACGATACATTCGCTCGGATTCGTGTGGGTCGTGTGCCAGCGTCGACGAAACGACGGCCGACATCGACACATCCCGCAGGATTCCGCTGCCGTCTGCCGGTTCGGACAGTGCGAGAGCAGCGGCGGCGATGCCGGTGAGCGGATCGGCCAGGGCATCACCGACGAACACAGGGCCTTGGGCGTCATGAGCGATCAGTCCGGAAGAGGCTGCTATATCGTCGCCGAAACCGATGCGGAACGACTCGCGGCCGTGCGCGGTGATCGACATCCAGGTGCCGCCGCTCGCGACGAAACGGTCGGCGTCGAGACCGAACCCGGCGAGGGCCCGTGGACGTGACGCTTCGATCACGATGTCGGCTGCGGCGACCAGTTCGGCGAGCTCTCGGCGCTGGAGATCGTCGCCGGGATCGAGGACCACGGACTCGTGCCCGCCGTGCAGCAACCGGTAGAAGTCGGCGTTGCCGTAGCGGGCACCATCGGGCCGTGTCGGGGTCTCGACCTTCACCACTCGGGCGCCGGCAAGGCCGAGAATGTGTGCGCACAACGGACCGGCCCACAGCGAACTGAAGTCGACGACCAGCAACCCCTCGGCGGGGCGAGGAACCAGAAACTCCGGCACTGCCGCGCGAATCGGCGCGACCGGGCCCGCCGCGATGCCGAGTGGTTCGGCGAGGTCGAGTAGGTCCTCGCCGGTGTGCTCTGCGAGCCACGAGGTGACGGCCGGCCACGGATCGTCGCCGACGTCGGCGCCGACCAATGCGCCGAGCAGGAGCGGATCGTCCGGGCGAGCGCACGAGACGGCAGCCCAGCCGTCGGCGGTGGGCAGCAACTTGCACGAGCCACCCGCGGAGATGGCACCGGCACGGCGGTGACCGGTAAAGGCGGCGCGTTCGGACAGCAGCCGTGCGCCGTCGAGCCGTACCGTCCCGTTCGTCGCGGACTCGATCCACGTTGTTGCCGCCCGTGCGACGGACGCGGCGCGACCGGGTGGGATCAGGGGCGGGCCGTCGGGCCTGCCGGTCAGGCAAGCGATTCCGCTCTCGGCCCAGTCGCGTGTGGAGTCCGCGGACAGGGATTCGAACACGTTTGTGATGCTACATTGCCGGGATAGGCAGGCAGCGAGCACAAGGACGGAACTGATGGCCACGAAGACGATCTCCGTCGTGGAGCTTGCGGACGGCATTGCCGATGTACCGGTGCTCGGTGACGATGGTGCGGTTGTGCATCCATTGCTGATCGTCGACCTCGACGATGCACCGCACTCGGTGCTCGAGCGCGCAGCCGAACATGCGAGGGCGAGCGATCATCTGCTCGTCGGCAGGTTCACCGGTGGGGCGATCGACGAGTCCGCGCTTGCTCCTTTACTGGAGGCCCTCGATCTGACTTACGCCGCAGGGGCGGATCCGCGGTCGTCGACCGTGGTCGGCACCGACGACCTCGATGCGAGTCTGTCGGCATTCTCGGATGCCGTCGCGCAGAACCCGCACGCGTCGCTGGTCGTGCGGCACGTGCTTCGTGCCGCCGACACCGTGGGAGTCGCTGCTGCGATCGACATCGAGTCGCTCGGGTACTCGACATTGCAGGGCGGCCCCGAATTCCTGCGCTGGCTGGACGAGCGTGGATCCCGCCCTCTGCCACCACCGGCGCCCGCCGACCCTGTGCTCCTCACGCGGGACGGGCAGACCCTGCGCATCACGCTCAACCGGCCCGAGCGTCGCAATGCCTACGGCACGCAGTTGCGCGACGCGCTGGTCGAGGCGCTGCGACTTGCGGAGCTTGACGACAGTATCGAGCATGTAGTGGTCGATGGGGCGGGTCCGTCGTTCTGCGCGGGCGGCGACCTCGACGAATTCGGCCGCACACCTGATACGGCCATCGCTCACATGATCCGCACCCGTGGTGGGGCCGGACGACTGGTGGCCCGTCTCGCGGATCGGATCGAGGTGCGCGTGCACGGACACTGCGTGGGCGCGGGGATCGAGATACCGGCATTCGCGAATCGGGTGGTCGCGGCACCCGGCACGGTCTTCCGGCTCCCCGAAGTATCGATGGGCCTGATACCGGGCGCGGGCGGCACTGCAAGCGTTCCGCGGCGGATCGGGAGGTGGCGGGCGATGCACTTGTTCGTGACTGCAAGTCCGCTGGAAGTGGACCGCGCGCTCGGATGGGGTCTGGTCGACGAGGTGACGGAGCCCGGGTCCTAGCTGCGTGCTGAATGAATGTTCAAGAAAACGTTGTCACAGGAACCTTATAGTGTAAAGATTGTCATAGATTTTATCTGGGGTACTCGGTCCGGGAACCCGGGGGAGTTCGGACGGCGGAGGTTCATCGATGGGACGAGCAGGGCTGCGGCCGCAGAAGACGGCGATGCTGGTGGCGCAGCGGATCGTTCAGGATATCAATCGGCGAGGCAACACGATCGGCGATCGGCTGCCGCCGGAGCGCGTCATGCTCGACGAATACGACGTCGGCCGCGGCACCTTGCGCGAGTCCTTGCGGTTTCTCGAACTGCAAGGTGTGATCTCGCTGAAGCCTGGCCCCGGAGGCGGACCGATCGTCCAGCAGCCCGACAGTGAAGGCTTGGCGACTTCGATCACGCTCCTGTTGCAGTTCGAGAACGCACCGTTCCGGACCATCGTCGAGGCGAGGACCGCGCTGGAGCCGATGATGGCGAGGCTGGCCGCGGAGCGCATCAACGAGCAGCAGTTGGCCGACCTGAAGTATTCCGTCGACCACATGCGAGAGAACCTCGACGACGATGAGATCTTCCTCGAGATGAGCCGAGTCTTCCACGACACCGTCGCGAAGGGGTCGGGAAACGCACTGTTCGGCTACCTCATTCACGCGTTGCTCGACATGCTGGACGGATCGGCGATGGGCATGGAGTACTCGGAGCGGCATCGTCGCGCCACCCTCGACATCCACGCGAAGATCTACGAAGCCGTTGCCGCTCACGACCCGGACGCTGCGCTCACCGCGATGGAGGAGCACATCGCCGGTATCTGGCGTTACGAGGAGAAACATTATCCGGAGGCGCTCGAGACACCCATAGCCTGGGGAGCTGTCCGCTGACGGCTGCACGGCCGCTGATCCGGCGGGGCGACCTTCATGGTCGTCCCGCCGTTCTTTTTCCTTGGGTACCCGTGACCTGGATCATGAATAAGTGTTGACAATGGAATTAATCATGCGCATGATAGTCGTGATTTGCATCACGGATGCGTGATCGTGCTACGCACCCCAAGAGACGGAGCAGCGCATGACCCTTTCTCGCACTACCCGCTCGAGGTCGCTCGGCAACTTGGCTCGCTCCAAGTCGCTCGGCAACCTGGCTCGCACCAAGTCGCTCGGTGGCTCGGCCGTCGCTCTGGCCCTCGCCTCGGTACTTGTCGCGGGATGTGCCGAATCGGCATCTGCCGGTGGTGGCGGCGGAGGCGGTGACGGCATCGAGTACGGCGCCACCAAGGACGACTACGTCGCGGCCTTCGAGAACGTCGACCCGATTCAGCTGTACACCCAGTCGCCCGCTCCCAAGGGATCGGCCACCGGCGTTCCCGTCGAGAAATACCTCGACCGGATCACCGAGTGGTCCGGCGGCAAAATCACATTCGATGTCGCCTACTCGAATGCTGTTGCGCCCCCGGCGGAGATCGACAACGCGTTGATCGACGGCCGCCTCGACCTCGGACACGTGATCCCGCAGTACGAACCGTCGGAGTATCCGGCGACGTCCGCGCTGATCGATTCGAGCTTCGTCTCGCTCCAGACGCCCGTACTCGGACCACTGCAGTCCAACGCCTGGGCCAACGAGGTGGCGTTCGAGACGCCGGAACTGATCGCGGAATACGAGGACAAGGGCCTTAAGTTGCTCTTGCCCGCGTACAACTCCGGCTCCAACGGGCTGTTCTGTGCCACCGAACGACGCGATCTCGCCGCCACCAAGGGTGCCCAGGTCACTGCGTCGGGCCTGTCGATCAATTCCGAGGTCGCGTCGCTCGGAGCGACCCCCGTTTCGATCGCATACACCGAGCTGTTCGAAGCCCTCGAGCGCGGCATCGCCGACTGCTCGGTCACGTCCTTCACCGTCGGTATGCTCGGCGGATTCCTCGGGCAGACGCCGCAGGTGGTGATCGACCCGGATGCCGGCGTCGCCGTCGGATGGGGTGGAATGGCCATGAGCACCGGTGCCTGGGAAGAGCTTCCGCTCGTCGCGCAGCAGCTGATCTGGGACAGCCTCAGTGTGTACGTCGAGTCGAACATCGAAGACAAGATCCTGCCCAACACCGCCGAGGGGATGAAGGAAGTCCTCGCGGCGAACGGCACCGTCGGCCCGTACGCAGAAGACGCCCGCAACGCACTCGCCACCGAGAACGCACGCCTTCTCGATGCGCAGCGCACCAATAGCGCTTTCGACGACGGCAACGCGTTCGTCGACCGGATCAGCGCATCGACCGAGAAGTGGGAATCCACTCTGTCCGAGCTCGGATACGAGGATGTCACCTACGACGAGTTCGCCGCCTGGTACAGCCCGGATGTGCTCGATCTCGAGGATTACAGCGCGAAGGTCTACGAGGAGATCTTCCTGCCTCACCGCCCGTCCTGACCGCCATCGGAGGAAACAGATGACCCACGCAACGGGCTGCCCCGTCAGCCACACCGATTACACCAAAGAGTCCGAAATCTACGGCCACTACGCTCTTCTCGACGAAGAGCGTGAAGCCTCACGGTTTCACTTCAACGACACGACCGAGCGCGGCTTCTGGATGCTGACCCGCTACGAAGATGTCCTCGCAGGATTTCAGAATCACAAGAACTGGACGACGGACGTTCGAACGGCGTTGTTCCCCGAAAGCAAGATTCCGCTGCTTCCTCAGGATCTCAACGGCGAGGAGCATCAGAAGTTCCGCCGGATCATCAATCCTTTCTTCGCGCCCGCCGCGGTACGGCGCATGGAGGAACTGGCACACACCCGCTGTGTGGAACTGCTGGAAGAGTTGCAACCCAAAGGGCACTGCAACTTCGTTGCCGAGTTCGCCATCCGGTACCCCACGGATCTGTTCCTGGTACTGATGGGCCTGCCCGTCGAGGACGGTGACTTCTTCCTGCCGTGGACCGAAGAGATGTTCAACTGCATGCTCCAAGGCGATCTCGACGGTGCCGAAGCCCCGAAGAACAAGATCCTGGACTACTTCACGCGGGCCATCGAGGAGCGTCGCGAGAATCCGCTGGATCCGGCAGAAGACATGGTCACACGTCTCGTGCAGGCTGAGCTCGATGGCGAACCGCTCTCGCACGACACGATTCTCACCACCTGCATGTCGATCATGCTCGCGGGCCTCGACACCACTCGGTCGGCGCTCGGATACATCTTCACCCACCTCGCGACCCACGACGAGGATCGCCGGATGTTGATCGAGGAACCCGAGTCGACCCGCGACGCCGTCGAGGAGTTCATCCGGATGTATCCGCTGGTGATCCAGGCGGGGCGGGAGGTGCAGGAGAGCTGTGAGTTCGAGGACATCGATATGGCCGCGAAAGACGTGATCTGGCTCGGAATCGGCTCCGCGAACAGAGATCCCCGCAAGTACGACGATCCGGACAAGTTCATCCTCGGCCGCCCCGGGATCAACCAGCACCTCGCGTTCGGGGCCGGGCCGCATCGATGCCTAGGTATGCACCTTGCACGGCTCGAACTGGCCGTGGTGCTCGAAGAGTGGCACAAGCTGATTCCGGAGTACCGGATCAAGGACGGTGCCGGCCTGGTCGAGCGCGGTTCTCAGCTGACCCTGAAGGAACTCGAATTGGAATGGGAGGTCTGACATGGCCGGAACATCCGGAACGACGATGTCGATCACACGCGAGAAGTGCATGGGACACGGGCGCTGCTACTCCGTCGCCCCCGACCTCTTGAGCGACGACGAAGAGGGTTTCGTCGCGCAGGCCGGCGAGGACTTCACGGTTCCTGAGGAACTCGTCGGCCAGGCCGAGGCGTCGGTGGACGCGTGCCCTGAACACGCGATCACCGTCACCCGGTAGATCAGCGAGCCCAGCCTCGCGCGAGATCGGTTCCGATGTGTACATCGATCGTCAACGTCTCGAACAGTGCTTCGCCCGAGGAGGTGAGGATATCGGCTGTGTATGTACCCCAGCCGATTCCCGACCCTTCTCGGGCGCGGGCCGTGTAACCGAAATAGCACTCCAGACGCACACGCTCGGGGGTGTGCGCGCGGAGTTCCGGCTGGCAGATGAAGTGGCGTTTGTCGGAATCGTCTCCCGCGCGGGCCGACCGGAAGAACTCGGCGATCTCGCCGCGTCCGCGATGAGTTCCTCGACCGGTCACCAACGCGCCGTCGCCGGTGAACAACGACGCGAGCGACTCCGGGGAGGGGCGGTCGAGCAGTGCTGCGTATCGGTGCATCAGACCGCTCGCGGTCCGCTCCGATTCGAGCGTGGTGACCCTGGAGATGAGATCGTCGAGCAGAGCCTGCAATCGTGGATCGGTGGACATGGTTCCTCCTGGGTTAGGACGAGCGGGGATCGACGGGTCGACTATAGGTGAGTGAAAGTCCTATGAACAGATAGAAATTCGTGAAGAGCATCTAGAAGATATTGAAGGACAGGGAGAGTCGATCGTGACCAGAAGCGACATCCGATTCGAGGGCCGCGTTGCGGTCGTCACCGGCGGAGCGAGCGGCATCGGCGAAGCCGTGGTGCGGGCGTTGCATGCGGAGGGCGCCTCGGTCGTCGTGGCCGACGTGCAGGAGACCGGCCGTGCCCTTGCCGCGGAACTCGGCGAGCGAGTTCGCTTCGCGCGCACCGATGTCACCGTCGAATCGGATATCGCGGCAGCCGTGGATCTCGCGGTCGAGTGCTTCGGCCGGCTCGACGTGATGTTCAACAATGCCGGCGTGATGGGCACGCTGGGGCCGATCGACCGGACACCGATGGACGAGGCCGACGTGACGCTCGCCGTGAACCTGCGCGGAGTGCTCTGCGGATTCAAACATGCTGCCCGCGTGATGAAGCCGCAAGGATCGGGGGTCATTCTGTCGACGTCCAGCCCGGCCGGGGTTCTCGGTGGCGTCGGGCCGCACGTGTACAGCGCGGCGAAAGCCGCAGTGGTGGGCCTGTCGAAGTCGGTGGCGGCCGAGTTGAGACCGTTCGGGGTGAGGGTCAACACCGTGATTCCCGGAGCCGTCGTCTCACCCATGACCGCAGCCGTCGTCGCGGACGGGGCCGACGACCTCGCCGGTGCCACCACGGCGCTCGGGGGCAGCGCGCTGATGGACCGCGCGCTCACACCGGAGGACGTCGCTGCCGGTGTGCTCTTCCTGGCGAGCGACGAAGCCGCCTATGTCACGGGAGTGACGTTCCCGATCGATGCCGGGATGACGGGTATCGCGGGACGGTCGCCGTACACCAGCGGCCGATACGAGCAACCCGTGACGTTGCTCGAAGCCGGGCGCACCGCATAACCGCGATCCGGTCCTGATGGAGATGTTGTCGACGCAGTCGGCGAAGAAGGGAAATTACACCATGTTGACAGGTAAGCGGACGCTGGTCACCGGAGCAGCCCAGGGTATGGGGCGCGATATCGCGCTCGAGTACGCCAGGCGCGGTGCCGAGTTCGTCGGTGTCGCCGACCTCAACGGTGACGGCGCGAAAGAAGTGGCTACCGAGATCGAAGCGATGGGCGTCGCCGCAGCGGCGATCACTGTGGATCTCGCGGACAGCGCCGCTATCGCCGGCATGATAGACACCGTCGTGTCCGCGGCCGGTGGTCTCGACACGCTCGTCAACAATGCCGGTGTCATGGAGAACGCGTTCACCGAGCACACGACCTTCGAGGAACTTCCCGAGGACGTCTGGGACAAGGTGTATGCGATCAACGTCAAGTCGGTGTGGCTCGCCACGAAACTCGCGGCACCGCACCTCCGCGCCTCTGGTCGCGGACCCTCGGTGATCAACGCCGCCTCCGTCGCCGGCATGGTGGGCTACGTCAGCACCGCGTATCCGTCGAGCAAGGCCGCGGTCATTCAGCTCACCCGGACCTCTGCCATCGCGCTGTCGCCGGAGGTTCGCGTCAACGCCTTTGCGCCGGGTTCCATCGAGACGCCGATGAGCCGTGCCTTCCTCGACGCTGCAGAATCCGACGAGGCCCGCGAAACCAGGAAGCGTGGGATGGTGGGAGCCCACCTCATCCCCCGTTTCGGCACCGGCGACGAGATCGCGAAGGTGGCCGCATTCCTCGCATCCGACGATTCGTCGTTCCTCACCGGAATCGTGGTCCCCGTCGACGGCGGTACGACGGCATGGCGCGGGTTGCGCGCATGAGCGTGGGAGTGTCCGCTGCGGCGATCGTGGGGGCCGGCGAATCGCAGTTCGGCCGATCCGTGGACCGTCCGATCGCGGCGCTCGTCCTCGACGCGTGCCGCAACGCACTCAGTGACGCGGGGCTGACCCCGTCGGACGTCGACGGTGTGGTCGCGGCAGGTGCGTATCCCGGACCGGATGAGGTGTCGGTGGCGCTCGGCATCGATCGCATGTACACGGCGTCCCCCGGGATCCCTGCCGGTGCCGGCCCGCTGGCCGCCGTCGAAACCGCCCGTGCAGCAGTGGAATCGGGACGTGCGCACACCGTACTCGTGTACTACGGCTACGCGGGATCGAAGCCCGGGGGGCCCTACGGCTTCCACGCGCAAGATCCGGTGAAGGCGAGCCTGGAGATGCCCTTCGGCTGGTACGGGCAACCCGTGTACTTCGCAGCGTGGGCGCAGCGCTACTGCCACACCTACGGAATCGACCCCGATGCACTCGGCTCGATCGCTGTCTCGAACCGGGTCTGGGCGACGATGACCCCGAACGCGCAGCGCCCGAAGCCGCTCACCGAGGACGACTACCTGGCCTCGCCCATGATCGCCTCGCCGCTGCGGGCAGCGGACTGCTGCGTGATCTCCGACGGTGCGGGCGCGCTCGTCATCACCACGACGGAACGTGCGCGCGACCTCGCGGGAGCGCCCGTCGTCGTGGCCGGATCGTCGACCGTGGCGGTCGGTCCGTCCATGACCTCGTACTTCACCCAGGCCGAGGACATGTGCTCGTTCGGTTCCGCCGTGTCCGGGCCGCGCGCATTCGCTGACGCCGGACTCACCCCGGCTGACGTCGATGTCGCCGAGATCTACGATTGTTTCTCGATCTCGCAAGCGATCCAGATGGAAGACCTCGGGCTCTGCGGTCGCGGTGAAGCCGTGGAGTTTCACCGGGACGGGCACACCCGGCCGGGCGGCTCGCTCCCGGTCAACACCCACGGTGGGCATCTCGCATATGCCTACATTCCCGGGATCGTCCACGTGATCGAAGCCGTGCGCCAGGTTCGTGGCACACGTGGACAGGCGCAGGTACCCGATGCGTCGACCGCACTGGTCGCTGCGCTCGCAGGCGGCGAGCACACGACCTTGATCCTGACGAAGGACCGGTGAGAAACGTGACCGAGAAAGAACTGTCCGCGGATGATCCTGCAACCGTGGCGGCATCGGTACCGGATTTCGCGCCGCCGTCCGATGTTCCCGAACTGGCGCCGTTCTGGGAAGCAGTGAGCCGCGGTGAACTCGCGTTCCCGCGGTGTCGCGCGTGCCGGCGGTGGCATTGGTACCCGGGGCCGGGTTGCCCGTGCGGCCACGACGAGGCATTCGAATGGTCGGGTGTCGCGGGCAGGGGAGTGATCTACTCGTTCACCACCGTGCACCGTGCATTCCTGCCGTCCGGATCCACGCCCCCGTACACGGTGGCGCTCGTGGAGTTCGAGGACGCGCCGGGTGTGCGCCTCGTGACCGACCTCGTCGGAGACGGCGCCGACACTCCACGCATCGGCGACCGGGTGGTCCTGTCTCCGACCGTTTTCGATACCCACACCTTGCCGACCTTCGCGCTCGAGCGGGACCGGCCGGAACGAGAAAGGCACTCGCGATGAGACTGTCACTGCGTTACGACATGCGTGCACCGGCAATCGGAGCTCCGGCCGTCGATCTCTACCAGGCCGCGGTCGAGCAGACCGGCTGGGCGGATTCGCTCGGGTTCGAGACCGTGTACATCGCCGAGCACCACGGAGCCGAGGACGGCTACTGTGCCTCCCCGATGATCCTGGGTGCCGCGATGCTCGGGCGCACCGAGCAGATCCACGTCCATTTCTCGGCGCTCGTGGCGGTGCTGCACCATCCGTTGCGGCTCGCCGAAGACCTCGCGACGCTCGACCTGGTGGGTGGTGGCGGTCGCGTCGAGATGACGATGGGGATCGGCTACCGGCCCGACGAGTTCGAGATGTTCGACGTGCCCATGAAGCGCCGTGTCCGGATTCTCGAGGAGATCGTCGAGGTCCTCGACCAGGCGTGGACAGGTGAGCAGTTCGAATTCCGGGGGAAGACGGTGCGGGTGCGGCCGACACCCGCAGGCCCCTCACGCCCCCCGATCTACATCGGAGGCTCGGCAGATGCATCCGCGGCGCGTGCAGCACGGCTCGGCGACAACTACATGCCCGCCGGGTCGGAGAAGGAACGGCTGTACGAACTGTACGACGCCGAGCGTGTCCGGTTGGGGCTGCCGATTCCGCCGCGTCCCGCTCCGGCAGGGCCGCTCTTCCTGCATGTGACGGACGATCCCGACCGTGATTGGGAACTGCTCGCGCCGCACCTGAAATACACCACCAACATGAATGCGCAGTGGGCCAAGGAACGCGGTGTCGGGACGACGGGGTACACGCACGTCGAGACCGTCGACGATCTGAAGAAGCAGCCGCAGTTCGTGGTACTCACACCCGAACAGTGCGTGGAGTTCGCGCAGGAACGGGGCAACGACTCGGAGCTGATGTTCCAGCCGCTGATGGGTGGTCTCCATCCCGAAATCGGTTGGCGCAGCCTCGAACTGTTCGCCTCTGACGTTCTTCCCGCGCTCGAGAAGCTCGGTCTGCGCGACCCGGTCGCGTCGCGGTCGAGCTCGGCCTCGGCATAATCAGCGGGAACCATCAGGAAACGAGGGAGTCGATCATGAGGTTTCGATCGGTTGCGTGTGCGATCGCAGGTGTCACTGCGGGCGCGACGGTGTTGACGGCCTGTGCCGAATCGACGGGCGCGGGCGGACAGGGCGGTGGCGCCGGTGTCGAGTACGGGGCGAGCATCGAGGAGTACCAGGAGGCGTTCGAGTCCGTCGACCCGATCGTCATTCACACTCAGTCGCCTGCCGCGAAAGGTGCGTCGGGCGGCCAGCACATCGAGAACTACGCTGAAGCTGTGTCCGAGTGGTCGGGCGGCAAGATCACCTTCGACGTCGTGTACTCGAACGGTGTGGCGTCACCGACCGAATCGGACAACGCGGTGCAGGACGGCCGGCTCGACCTTGCCCAGGTCATGGGTGCGTACGAACCGCAGGAGTACCCGGTCACCTTTGCGCTCAACAACGCAAGTGTGTTGTCGGACAACAGCGTGGTCGTCGGGAGCCTGTCGTCCAATGCGTGGCCGGTCGATGTGGCGTTCTCGACACCGGAGTTCTTGGCCGAGTACGAGGACCACGACATGAAGGTACTCTTGCCGTCGTTCAACTCGGGTTCGATCGCCCTGATCTGTGGGCAGGCCCGAAACGACCTGGCCGAGTTGAAGGGCCAGTCGATCGCGTCCGGTTCGGCGACCCTCGGTACACAGGTCACCGCCCTCGGCGGCAATCCCGTGTCGATCGGATACACCGAGTACTACGAGAGTCTCCAGCGCGGAGTCGCGGCGTGCGCGGCCACCACGCTCACCGCAGGCATGATTGCGGGCATCATGGAGGTCGCGCCCCACGTCGTGATCGATTCCGAGGCGGGATTCGTGAACACCTCGGGTGCACTCGCGATGAACATCGATGTGTGGGAAGAGCTTCCGCTCGTGGCGCAGCAGCTGATGTGGGATCGTCTCGACACGTTCGTCGAGGGCAGCATGAACAAGATCTGGGAGGGCACTGTCGATGCATCGGCGACCATCGCCCAGTTCGACGGTTCGGCCGAATCGTTCGCCGACGACGCCCGCGACGCATTGATCGAGAAGAACGAGGCGATCGTGGACGGGCTTGCGCAGACGGCTCCCGGCGGCGACGAATTCGTGTCGCGGGTGCGCGACGCCGCAGCGAAGTGGAAGACGACGGTGACCGATCTGGGTTACGACGACGCTGTCGACTACGCGGGATTCGCCGAGTGGTACAGCCCTGAAAAGCTCGATACCACGGCATTCGTCGACACCCTGTTCGACGAGGTGCTGCTCGAACACCGTCCGTCCTGAGCGCCATGCGATGAGCCGTGAACATCATGTGCGAAACATTTAGTTGACAACATGATGTTCACGGCTCACGCTGTGTATATGACAGACGACGAATTCACCCCACCGAACCCCAGTCGCGACCGAGCTCACCGCGAGTACGCCGGCCTGTTCCGGATCGCCGAACGTCACGGCGCCACCGCGGAACAGCGTGCGCGTCAATCTCATCCGGAGATGCTCGATCCGCTCGGCGCGATCCGCATCGTCGCCGCACTCGCCGGCGGCGTCCACCAGCCGGGGCCCGAAGAACCCGAAGTGGATGCCGCCGACATCACGGCCGCTCTGGGGCTCATCCCGAAGGCCAGGGTCGAGATGGACCAGCTGGAGGCGCTGGTTCTCGGCATCGCCCGTGAACGGGGGATGACCTGGCAGGAAATCGCCTTCGGACTCGGGTTGGGAAGTACGCAGGCAGCCCGACAACGCTACGAGCGACTGGTGAAACGCACCGAATCCTGATCTGCGTCAGGGAGTGTGCGGATCCGCCCGCTTGATCGGCGGTGCCGTCTTCCAGTCGGGCATCCCGAGTTCCGGAGTCCCCACCACTGCCTTGCCGCCGGACAGGTGGGTCCACTGGGCGTGGTTGAGTTGATGGATGGTGAAGCAGGCGTCGAGCGCGTTGGAGAAGCCCATCGCGTCCTGACTCTGGTTGACCGACTCCTTCACGAGTAGCGCTGCCATCGTGGGCACCTGGGCGATGCGGCGAGCGAACTCGAGGGTCTTCGCAGTCAGATCCTCCGCGGGGAAGACCTTGCTGACCATGCCGAGCGCACGTGCATCCTCGGCGTCGAGGCTGTCGCCGGTGAGGAGCAGTTCCTTGGCCTTCCGTGGGCCGAATTCCCAAGGATGACCGAAGTATTCGACACCGCACATACCCAGTCGTGTTGCGACGACGTCGGCGAACTGCGTGTTCTCGGCAGCGACGATGAGGTCACAGGCCCACGTGAGCATCAGCGCGGCGGAGAAGACGTTTCCGTGCACCTCGGCAATGGTGATCTTGCGGAGATCCCTCCAGCGGCGGGTGTTCTCGTAGAAGTAGTGCCACTCCTGGTGGAACCGCGACTCGACGGCGTCCTTCGTGCCACCGGTGCAGGCGTACGACCAGTGTTGGTCGGGCCCGGGGTTCCGCTCGGCAAGGTAGTCCGGGCTGCCGAGATCGTGCCCGGAGGAGAAGACCGGGCCGTTGCCCGCGAGGATCACCACGCGCACGTCGTCGTCGGCCTCAGCACGGAGAAATGCTGCCGTGAGCTCGACGAGGAGCCCGCGGTTCTGGGCATTGCGGTACTTGACGCGGTCGAGGACGATGCGGGCGATGGTGCCCTCGTCGTGGGTCTCGTACTGCAGGTACTTGTACTCGGTGGTTGCCCGGGGATCAGTTGTCACGGGGAATCCTTCCTGAAACAGGCTCAGACGGCCTGCGGTGATGTGGAGACGAGTGCGCGTGCTTGGTCGAGCAGGGCCTGGGACACGCTGTGGAAGCGCTTCCCGAGTTCTTCGTCGACCTTGCCTGCGCACGCTCGGGCGTGGGTGCCCTCGAGGATGATGGCGAGTCGATAGCAGGCGAGAACCTGGTACCAGTCGAATCCGGTCATGTCGCGGCCGCTCGTCTCGCCGTACCGTGCGATGAGTTCTGCTCGGGACGGCAGGCCGTCGAGTCGGCGGGCCAGGCCTTTCGTGCGGGGTTCGTTCGGGTCCGGCCACGTCGCGAGCAGGTGCCCGAGATCGAGGAGGGGGTCACCGATCGTCGCGAGCTCCCAATCGACGACAGCGGCGACTTCGGGGCTCTCGTGCCGGAACATGACGTTGCCGAAGTGGAAATCGCCGTGAATGATGCCTTTGCTCCACTCGGCGGGGCGGTGTTCGTCGAGCCACGCACCGAGTTCGTCGACCCCGTCGAGATCGGGTCCGGGCCAGCCGTCCAGCTCGTGATACGAGTCGAGCTGCTTGCGCCAGCGTCCGACCTGACGGCCGATCCACCCGTCGGCGCGATCGACCTGTGCTTGTCCGAGCGCTGTGGGATCGACGCGACCGAGTGCTGCCGCGGCGTCGACCATGGCCAGGCCCATCGCGTGCTGCAACTCCACCGACGACGCGTGCGGTTCCGGCACGTCGGTGGTGGCGGTGAAACCGCTGATTGCATCCATGACGAAGAAGGTGAAGCCCATGACGTCCGGATCGTCACATGCGGCGACGAGCCGGGGGTGGGGGACGTCGGTGCCGCCGAGGGCGGTGAGGATCCGCGCTTCCCGGCGCATGGTTTCGTCGCTGTTGCTGCGTTTGTGCAGCGGTGGCCTGCGGAACACGTACTCGCGGCCGTCCCTGACGAAGCGGACCAGGATGTTCTGGGTTCCGCCGGTCAGAGGGACGGTATCGGTGATCGGCCCGGTGCCGACGCCCTTACTGTCGAGCCAGGACGTCAGGGTGCCGACGTCCAGCATCTCCCGATCGCTCATCGGGTTCACCTCGTCTTCGATCATGGTCCGGGGCGCGGGCCCGCCGCGGAGCGGATGTACAGGTAGGTGACCGGGGCCACTCTTCACCGCACTCTACACATTCGTGCAAACCATTGTCATGATTAGCTTCACATTCAGGCGCATGATTGTTAGAGTCCGAGGACGGCGCCCGGCTGCTGCGGAAGTGGACCGGCGAGGGCTCGGACAACCCCGGATCGTTCAATTCAGGTGGTGCAATGGGTATCGAAATGGTTCTCGACATGGCGACCTCGGTCGTCCCGGACCGCGTGGCCATCGGCCGCCGCGAGTCGGGGCTGACCTATGCTCAGCTCGACGACGTGGCGTCGGGGGGCGCGACCGTCCTGAAAGAACGAGGCGCAGCGCACCTCGTCTTCGTGGGCGTCAACGGGCCGATCCTGCCCGTCCTCACATTCGCGGCGGCGAAAGCGGGAATCCCGATCGCGCCCCTGAACTACCGGCTCGCGACCGAGCAGCTGCGCGACCTCGTCGCTCAGCTGGACACGCCGCTGATCGTCGCGGACCCCGCCTACAGGGACAAGCTCGAGGGCGCCGCCGAACACCTGCTGACCAGCGACGAATTCTTCGCCGCCGCACGCGCGGCCGGACCGTCCGATCACCTGCCCGCCGACGACGATGCCGCCGCGGTCGTGCTGTTCACCTCCGGCACCACTTCCGCGCCCAAGGGCGTGTTGCTCCGTCATCACCACCTCACGTCGTACCTGTTCAACACCGTCGAATTCGGTTCTGCCGGTGAGGAACAGGCGACGCTGATCAGCACACCGCCCTACCACATCGCGGGAATGGGTGCGGTCCTGAGCAACATCTACGCGGGTCGCCGCATGGTGTATCTGCCCGACTTCGCGCCGCAGCGATGGCTCGATCTCGTACGTCAGGAAGAGGTCACGAGCGCGATGGTGGTGCCCACGATGCTCGCCCGCGTCGTCGAACATCTCGGCGGAGAATCTGCGGGCGCTCCGAAGCTCGCGTCGCTCGCGTACGGCGGAGCCCGGATGGCCCAGCCCGTCCTCGAACGAGCTCTCGTCGCATTCCCCGACACCGGTTTCGTCAACGCCTACGGACTGACCGAGACCAGTTCGACGATCGCTGTGCTCGGACCCGATGATCATCGCGAGGCACTCTCCGATCCCGCCCTGCGTCATCGTCTGTCCTCCGTCGGACGGATCGTGCCCGGCATGGAGGCGCAGATCCGCGCAGAGGACGACATCACCGTGCTGGCCGACGGCGACACCGGGCTCCTGTGGGTCCGCGGCGCGCAGGTCAGCGGCGAATATATGGGCAAGGGCTCGGTACTCGACGCCGACGGCTGGTTCCCCACCCGCGACCGCGCCCGGATCGACGACGAGTTCCTGTTCATCGGTGGTCGCGCGGACGACACGATCATCCGCGGTGGCGAGAACATCGCACCCGCCGAGATCGAGGACGTCCTCGTCCGCCATGACGATGTCCGCGAGGTCGCCGTGGTCGGTATCCCCGACGACGAATGGGGCGAACGGATCTGCGCCGTCATCGTGCCGGTCGGCGACACCCATGCCGAGCCGGAAGAGGTGCGCACGTGGTGCCGCGAGCGACTGCGTGGATCCCGCACCCCGGACGACGTGGTCTTCGTCGACGAACTCCCCAAGACCGCTACCGGCAAGCTGGTGCGCCGCGACCTGGTCGCGCAGGTCACCGCCGAATCCGTCTGAGATCGAGGTCCTGTGTCTACTGTTCCCAGCCGCCAGTGGGTACTGCGTTCCCGGCCGTCGGGTCGCCCGAGCGCATCCGATGTGGAGCTCGTCGATATTGTTGTCGGCTCTCCCGAGCCGGGGTTCGTGCGGGTGGAGAACCTCGTGATGTCCGTCGAGCCGTACATGCGCGGCAGGATCGGCGGGGAGGTCAACTACGCCGAGCCGTATCCGCTGGACGAGCCGATGCTCGCCCCCGTGATCGGCCGCGTCACGGACTCTGCCGACGAGTCGGTTCCCGCCGGCTCGCTCGTGAAGCACGAGTACGGCTGGCGTGAACACTCTCTCGTGCCGGCAGGCGAGTGCACCGTGCTGGCGCACGACGATCTGGCGCCCGCCGACCATCTCGGACCCATGGGGATCCCCGGAATGACAGCGTGGGTGGGGTGCGAGCGAATCGCACGTATCGAGGCGGGCGACGTGGTGTTCGTGTCGTCCGCGGCCGGGGCCGTCGGGTCCACCGTCGTGCAGATAGCAAAACTGCGGGGCGCCACCGTGATCGGCAGTGCAGGCAGCGCCGAGAAGGTCGCTCTGGTCCGTGAACTCGGGGCCGATGCCGCGTTCGACTACCACGACGGTTCCGTCAAGGATCTCCTGCGCGTGGCGATGGCCGAGGTAGGAGCAACCGGACTCGACGTCTACTTCGACAACGTCGGAGGTGAGCATCTCGAGGCCGCGATCCGAGTGATCAACGACCACGCGCGGATCGCTCTGTGCGGGATGATCAGCATCTACAACTCCGCAACCCCGCAGCCCGGGCCGAACAACCTCATCAAACTCGTCTGGCGCCGGGCACGGATGGAGGGCTTCCTCCTCCGCGACCACCTCGATGCGCGTGAGGAGTTCGAGGAGCGGATGGCCGAGTGGCTGCGCATCGGCGCGGTCCGCGGTGTCCACACGGAGTTCCGCGGCGGTGTCGAGGGTGCGTGGGATGCGTTCCTCGGCATGCTCGACGGCACCGCGACCGGCAAGGCAGTAGTACCACTCACCGCTGATCCTGCCGACCAGGACCGCAAGACACGCGAATCCGGCGGGATCATCTCGTCCTACAAGGAGGCAACACGATGACCGACCAGGCACTGCCACTGGAAGGCAAAGTCGCACTCGTCACCGGCGGAAGCCGGGGCCTGGGGCGCGAGATGGTGCTGGCGTTCGCGAAAGCCGGTGCCGACACCGTCATCGTCAGCCGCAAGATCGACAGCTGCGAGAAGCTCGCCGCCGAGGTCACCGAGACCACCGGACGTAAAGCCCTTCCGATCGCATGCCATGTCGGGGACTGGGATGCACAGGAAGCTCTCGTCGAGCAGGTGTACGCGGAATTCGGCAAGATCGACATCCTCGTCAACAACGCGGGCATGTCGCCGCTCTACGACTCCCTCGGCAGCATCACGGAAGCATTGTTCGACAAGGTCTTCGACGTGAACCTCAAGGGCGCGTTCCGTCTGACGACCCTGGTCGCCCCGCGCATGGTCGAGGCAGGCGGAGGCTCCGTGATCAACATCAGTTCCATCGCGTCGGAACGACCCACGCCGAGCGACCTGCCGTACGCGGCGGCCAAGTCTGCACTGAACATCATCACCAAGGGCTTCGCGCAGGAGTACGGGCCGACTGTGCGCGTCAACGCGATCATGGCCGGTCCGTTCCTGACCGATATCAGTAAGTCGTGGGACATGGACGTCGTCGCGGAGAAGTTCAAGACACTTCCGCTGCAGCGCGCAGGCAACCCCGACGAGATCATCGGCGCCGCGCTCTACCTCGCCGGCCCCGGCTCCACCTTCACCAGCGGCGCGATCATCCCGGTCGACGGCGGCCGCACCGCGATGCGCTGAACCGCACGCACCGAATACTTTTCGAGAAAGGAACGCGCATGAGCTGGGGTTTCGAGACAGATCCTGAGTACCAAGAGGTCCTCGACTGGGCCGAGGAATTCGTGAAGAGCGAAGTCGAGCCCGTCGACAAGGTGATCACCCACGCGTGGGACCTGAAGGACCCGCTGCGTCAGAAGCTGATCCCGCCACTGCAGGAGAAGGTGCGGGAGAAGGGCCTGTGGGCGACGCACCTCGGACCGGAACTCGGCGGCCAGGGATTCGGGCAGCTCAAGCTTGCGCTGCTCAACGAGATCGTGGGGCGCACCCACTCGGGTCCGATCGTGTTCGGTGCGCAGGCACCGGATTCGGGTAACACCGAGATCCTCGCCCACTACGGCACGCCTGAACTCAAAGAGCGGTACCTGAAGCCGCTGATCAACAACGAGATCGTCTCGTGCTACGCGATGACCGAACCCCAGGGCGGGTCGAACCCGGTCGAGTTCGAGACCAACGCCGTCCTCGACGGTGACGAATGGGTCATCAACGGCGAGAAGTGGTTCGGAAGCAACGCCCGCTTCGCTTCGTTCTACATCATCATGGCGGTCACCGACCCTGAGGCCGAGCCGCACAAGCGCTTGTCGCAGTTCATCGTGCCGGCAGACACTCCCGGGCTCGAGATCGTCCGGAACACCGGCGTGTGGGGTCACGACTACGAGGTCGGAACCCACGCCTACACGCGGTGGACCGATGTGCGGATCCCGAAGGACCACATCCTCGGCGGCGTCGGCCAGGGATTCGAGGTCGCGCAGACCCGCCTCGGCGGCGGGCGCATCCACCACGCGATGCGCACGGTGGGCCTGGTCCAGGCAACACTCGACATGATGCTCGAGCGCGCCGTGTCGCGTACGACGCGTGGCAAGCGTCTCGGCGACCAGCAGATGGTCCAGGAGATGATCGCCGATTCGTGGTTGCAGCTCGAGCAGTTCCGGCTGCTGGTGCTGCGCACCGCGTGGCGCATCGACCGGTACAAGGACTACCGCAAGGTCATCAAGGACATCGCCGCGGTCAAGGCCGCAATGCCGAAGGTGCTGCTCGACGTCACCTCCCGCGCGGTGCAACTGCACGGGTCGCTGGGTGTGTCGAAGGAACTTCCGTTGGGCAAATGGCTGTTCGAGAGCTACCACATGGGTCTCGCCGACGGCGCGACCGAGATCCACAAGGTCGGTCTGGCCCGGCAGCTGTTGCGCGACGCCACACCGCACGACGGTCTGTTCCCGAGCTACCACCTGCCCGAGCTCGAGGAGCTCGCGCGTCGCAAGTTCGCGGCGCAGTTGGCGGGTCTCGAAGACTGATGCGGTAGAAAGGGGCCGGAGCGTGAACGCTCCGGCCCCTTTCCGGTTCAGTTGTCCGACGAGATGACGAACGCCGTCGACCCTGCCAATCCGTTGGAGACGGTGACGACGGACCGTTTCGCGCCCGGAATCTGTCGTTCCCCGGCCCGACCGGTCACCTGGTAGGCCGCTTCGGTCAGCTGTGTCATGCCGTGAAGTCTGCCCTCGGCGAGGCACCCACCGCCCGTGTTGAGCGGCAGTGACCCGGTGGGGCGGGCGTTGCCGTCGTCGATGAACGAGGCGGCCTCTCCGCGGCCGCAGAAACCCATCCCTTCGAGCCATGTGTACGTGAAGATCGAGAATCCGTCGTACAACTGCGCGATGTCGATTTCGTCGCGGCCGATTCCGGCTGCACTCCACAACCGGTCGCCGGTGGTTTCGGATCCTGCGAGGATGTCTTCGAGGGTCATGGGTACCCCGGTGGCCCCGATATGGTTGCTCGCGGCGTACCCCGAGATCAATGCCGGGGGATTGGGTAGGTCGCGGGCGCGGTCGGCGCGAGTGAGGACGATCGCGACGGCGCCGTCGACTGGCAGGTCGCAGTCGAGCATGGTGATGGGGTCGGCGATCATTCGCGACGACAGGTATTCGTCCGTCGTCAGAGTCTTGCCGCGGAAGAACGCGTTCGGGTTCAGGTGAGCGCGTTCACGGTTGTCGACGACGAAGCGCGCGAACGATTCTCGCGTTGCACCTGCGAGGTCGAGGTAGCGGCGGGCGGCCGTGGCTGCCCAGCCGGCAGGCATCGAGAAGCCGTACGGCGCGAAGAACTGGTCCTTGCCGCCTGCCCGCGCGGAGGCGAAGTTCGAGTACCTGCCCTGCGGCATGTGCAGGGCCCGGTAGAGGACGACGTGCGTGCAGGTCCCGGCGACGAGTGCGTTGATTGCATCGATGGCGGCGTGGGTGACCATCGGCATGGTGTTGCCGAGCCACGTGATGTTGTCTCGGACCCTCAGCGCTCCGGCGAGGTGCCCCGGGGTGACGACGTCGATCCCGTCGCGGTTGCCCTTCTCGCCCCCGTAGACCGGCATGGTCGGGGTGGTTGCGAGTCCGTCGACGTCCGCGCGGGTCAGGCCGGCATCGGTGAGGGCTGCGTCGGTGGCTTCGACCGTCAACGACAGGAGACTTCGTGGATTGCGTCGGATGAGTTCGGTGTAGCCGATGCCGGCGATCGCGACCTGGTCACGGTATTCCCACATGTCAGGCACTCCTCGGTTGGGATGCGGGTCGGAACTGGGGCACGACGTCGCCGGGTGCGAGTTCTTCGAACGTCACTTCCAGGGGCAGCCCGATCCGCAGGTCATCGGCGTCGGCGTCGACGAGGTTGGTGGTGATCAGCAGATTCGCCTGCTCTTCGAGTTCGGCGACCGCGACGATGTACGGCAGGTGATCGGCGAAGCCGGGAGCCGGGGCGTCGTGCATCACCGTGTAGGAGTAGAGCGTCGCGCGACCCGACATGCCCGCCCATGACAGCTCGGAGGCGCCGCAGGCTGTGCACGCGTCTGCCGGAAGATGCTGGTAGCGGGCGCAGGAGTCGCAATGTTGCACCACCAGGCGCCGCTCGCGGGCGGCCTCCCAATAGGGTGCTGTCGTCTCGTCGGCGAGTGGTAGGGGTTTGGGTGGGGTCTCGGTGGGAGTCATCGGTCCTCGGTTCGACATTGACATCTATTGCAGATAATGGTGATCATCTATTGTGATTGTGTGATGCCGATCTCGGCCCGTCAAGCTCCATCGCTTCGAAGGTGGGGTCGCTGGATATGCAGTACAGGCAAATCATTCGCATGAAAGCTTGACTCTCGACGAATCTAGGCGAATGATATGACACATCAAGTGATGTGGATCACGACAGGTAGGCGAAACCATGATGCATTGCAGCGTCGAGTCCGAGGTCGGGATCGAAGACATCGACCTCGGTCGAGTCGGCGAAGTACTCACCGCACTTGTCCAGCTACTCACGACATGACCTTCGGGCGTCCCGCACGCCCACCCCACTCACATCAGCGGAGTTGACATGAGCGCATCCCCGAGCGCTTCGAGCAAGCCGAACAGTCGGCTACTGCTGCTCATCGAGATACCTGCAGTCATCGTGCTGTTCGTGATGATGCTCCACGTGACGGCGAACGCGCTCATGCGAGCGCTCGCGTCGTCGCCCATCCCGAACACGCTCGAAGTTACCCAGTACATCTATGTCCCGATCATCGCCCTGCTCGGCTTCATGGCCGCACAGGCGAGGGGAGAGCACATCGTCGCGGACCTCGTGGCGCACTACTTCCCCACGCGGATCAGACGAGCAGTGCTGTTCTTCGGATACATGCTCGGTGTCGTGGTCTTCTTCGGATTTGCGTGGTTCGGCCTCGAAGAAGCCCTCCACTCCCGCGACATCGGAAAGACTGCAGGCGTTTCGACCGTCGTGGCGTGGCCCGTGTACTTCCTCGTTCCCATCGCCTTCGGTGTCCTGTGCGTGCAGTTCGCCCTTGCAGGGGTGCGTGCCCTCCGCGGAGGGGAGGACTCGGTCGACGCGACCGACGCCGAGGTAGCCCGCATCACCGACGAGATCGATGAAGAAGCCGGTGTATCCGCCGCTTCTGCAACCGCGCCGAATGCAACCGCGCCGAATTCGGAGAGCAAATGACTACCACTACCACTGCCGAAGCGCGGGACTCGAGCCCCACTCCACCGGTTGTCGGTCCCAGCAAGAAGTTCTCGACCCGATCATGGGTGTTGTTCGGTGCTCTGATGGTGCTGCTACTGGGGTCGACTGCCGCGATCTTCATGCCGCTGACTCCGGTCGCGATCGGCTGCGCAGCGCTGGTGATGATGATTACGCTGCTGTGCCTGCGGGTTCCGGTGGCACTGACGATGATCGTCCCGTCGTTCGCCGGCCTCTACGCGATGCGTGGCGAGCGGACGGTGACAAGTGCGCTCACGTCTCTTCCCTACGACGAGGTGGCGAGCTGGACCCTCAGCGTCGTGCCGATGTTCGTGCTCATGGGCCTGTTGCTGTGGCGCTCCGGCATGACCGATTCGCTCTATACCGCAGCGCGTCAGTGGTTGGGCTGGCTTCCGGGCGGTCTCGCGGTGGGCACCAACATCGCCGGCTCCGGTCTCGCTGCGGTCAGTGGGTCCACGACCGGAACCACCTATGCTCTCGGCCGCATCGGCATTCCCGAGATGCTCAAGGCCGGATACGACCGACGACTCGCGGTCGGCGCGGTGTTGGTCGCAGGCCTACCCGGTCAGCTGATCCCGCCGAGCATCCTGCTCGTTCTGTACGCGGGCATCGCCGAGGTCCCCGTCGGTAAGGCGCTGCTCGCCGGTATCGGCCCCGGCATCCTCGTCTCGCTCATGTTCACGATGGCGATCATCCTGATTGCCGTCTTCGCCAAGGACGTCGCGGGGACGAAGGAAAGCCGGATCGAGGCATCGAGCGTCTCGTGGAGCACGCGATTCAAGAGCCTCGTGTCGATCTGGCCCATTCCGGTCCTGGTGATGGTGATCATCGGTGGAATGTTCTCGGGCATCTTCACCGCCACCGAGGCCGGCGCGGTTGCCGCGCTCTGCTCGGTCGGTGTCGTCTTCATCTGGAAGCGCAAGACCGGCGGCGCGAGTCGCGCGCTCCTCGACGGTTCGATCGGTACCGTCTCGACGGTCGGTGCGGTCTTCCTCCTGCTCGTCGGCGTCGAGGCGCTTTCCCGCATGATGACCTTGACCGGCATCAGCAACGGATTCGCCGATCTGATCACCGATATGAACCTCGGGCGGGTCGAATTCCTCCTGCTGATGATGGTGGTCTACCTGATCCTCGGCGCCTTCATGGATCCGCTGCCGATGATGGTGCTCACCGTGCCGATCCTGATCCCGACGCTCGAGAGTCTCGACATCTCGATGCTGTGGTTCGGTGCGTTCGTCGTCTTCATGGGTGAGCTCGCGATCCTCTCGCCGCCGGTCGGCATCCTGGCGATGATCGTCCATTCGATCGTGAAGGATCCGAAGGTGAACCTGGGCAAGGATATTCCGCTCAAGGATGTGTTCGTCGCCGCTGCATGGTTCCTGCCGATGGCGATCGTCGTCGTCCTGATCCTGATCTTCTTCCCGGAGATCTCGACGTTCCTGCCCGATCATTCGAGTGGCGGCTGAGCGTCGTCCTGACACTGGGTGTGTCGACGCCCTCGCGCTGGTGGCCCTGTAGGGGCGCGGTGGCGGGGGCGTCGTCGTCGGTTCGGGAAAGTACTCACCGCGAACACTTGCCCTAATCTATGAGCATCATTATAGTGAACTAGGTAACGTTCACCCGGGGATGCAGGCGCACATTTGCCGCCCCGAACCATCACACGGCGAAGGAGTGGACATGAGTGCAGGGAACACCGAGGGAACTGAAGCTGCGAACGGCAACCGTCTGCGTTGCAACAACTGCGGCTCGGAAGCCATCGTCACCAAGGCAGGCGGCTCGTCGCTGACCTGCTGCGGCGCAGCCCTCGAGATCACGTTCGGCCGATAGCCGACCCCGTCTCGGTCGTCATCACCACACCCCCAGGAGTTCACATGAACGAGGTCGGCAAGCGCTACACGTGCGCCACCTGCGAAACCCAGATCATCTGCGTCAAGAAGGGCGAGGGTCAGTTCACCTGCCACGGGACGCCCATGGAGCTCGTCACGGCGAAGCCACTGCCTTCGTCCGACTAGCTGACACCGAAGAAACATGGCTGCGTCAGACGCGGCATCGTACGAGAAGAAGGAGCGCGCAATGGCTGGTCCACTCGACGGACTCGTAGTGATCGATGCGAGTTGGGGCATGCCTGCTGCCATCTCGACGATGATGCTGGCCGACTACGGAGCCCGTGTCATCAAGGTCGAGCGCCCCGGTGGGGGCCCGGACTCCACGGCGAACGTTCGCAAGTCCACCGACCGCGGCAAGTGGAGCGTGGAAGCGGACCCGAACACCGAGGCGGGACGTGCAGCGATCCGCGGCCTCATCGCGAACGCCGACGTGTTCGTCGAGTCGTTCGGTGTCGGCAAGGCGGACGCGCTCGGGCTCGGCTACGACGAGCTGCATGCCGAGTTCCCGGAACTCGTCTACGTGTCGGTGACCGGATACGGCAACGTCGGGCCCCACGCGGCGCGTCCCGGCTACGAGGCTCTGCTCAACGCCCGCCTCGGCCAGATGGCCGAGCAGACCGGGCACCGCGAGGGCCCCATCTTCATGGGCCACCCGACCGTGTCGTACGGCACCGCGTTCATCACGACGATCGGCATCCTGTCGGCGTTGCGAGCCCGAAAGATCAACGGCACCGGCCAGAAACTCGACACTTCCCTGCTCGACGGCATGCTCTCGATCGCGTCGATGAACTGGTGGTGGAACGAGAAGGACATCTCGTACCTCGCCCGCAGCGGTACGCAAAAGGGCTTCGGCAACAAACGCCTCATCACCGACCCGTTCAAGTGCGCCGACGGCAAGTGGCTCATCGTTCATACCGGCGGTCCCGGCGCGTACAAGCGCACGATGGACATCCTCGGATTCGGTGACCGGACCCAGACCATCGACGGACCCGAGATGGCAGTGCCGCTCGACGACGTCGAACTCGATATCGCTCGTAACCAGGTTCCCGAGACGTTCGCGCAGCGGAACCGCGACGAATGGCTCGAACTGCTGCACGCGGCGGACATCGCTGCGCTGCCGCTCAATCACCCCGAGGACATCTTCGAGGACGACCAGGTCACGTTCGCGGGCGTGCCGATCGAACTGCCCGACGACGAACACGGCACGATCAAGCAGATCGGCCCGGTGATCCGCTTCGAGAAGACGAAGCCTGCGACACCGGCGCCTGCGCCGAAGGTCGGTGAGCACAACTCCCGCACGGCCGAGATCGCTCGATCCGATGTCTGGGCACCCCTGTCCGACAAGCCCGCTCAGGTGACGTGGCCGCTGCAGGGCGTGAGGATCCTCGATTTCAGCTCCTACTTCGCCACCGGATTCGGCGCTCGCCTGCTGTCCGATCTCGGCGCCGACGTCATCAAGATCGAGCCGCTCATCGGCGACCAGATGCGCCCGCTCGGCGACCTGTTCGAAGGCGCCAACCGCGGCAAGCGCAACATCGCATTGGATCTGAGGTCGCCCGAAGGGCAGGAGATCGCGCATCGTCTCGTGGCCGACGCCGACGTGGTGATGCACAACTACCGGCCGGGCAAAGCGGAGAAGATCGCGCTCGGCTACGAGACGCTGAAGGCGATCAACCCCGACGTCATCTACGCGTACCTTCCGGGATTCGGTTCGGCAGGACCGAAGTCGAGCCTGAAGTCGTTCGCGCCGATGGTGTCCGGCATGGTCGGGCTCAACTTCGAGGGCTCCGGCAAGGGCAACCCGCCGATCCGTCGCGTCATCGGCAACGAAGACCTGTACAACGGATTCCTCGGCGCCGTCACGGTGCTGCTCGCTCTCAATCACCGTCTCAACACGGGCGAGACGCAGTCCGTCGAGAGCCCGCAGCTGCACTCGAGCCTGTTCGTCGTCAGCGAGCATTCCGTGACCCTCGACGGAAAAGCTCTTCCCGCACACGAACTCGATGCCGACCAGACCGGATGGTCGCCGCTCTACCGCCTGTACCGCACGGCGGACGGCTGGATCGCGATCGCTGTGTTCGGCGACGCGGCGTTCACGCGTCTCGCCGGCGCGCTCGGCAATCCGCAGCTTGCGACGGATGCGCGCTTCGCGACGAACGCCGCCCGTGCGGCCAACGCCGACGCACTCGCCGAGGCCCTGACCACCCTGTTCGCCGCCCTCGGCAGCGAGGACGCGTTCAAGGCTCTCGACAGCAACAACGTACCTGCAGAAATCCCGCTCGACTACCCGATCATGCCCGAGTTGCTCTGGGAAGAATGGGCTCTCGACTCGAACCGAGTTGTCGAGCACCACCATCCCGAGTACGGCTGGTGCCGCGAGGTCGGCATGGTCATGCACCTGTCCGACACCCCCGGAGCGTTCAAGGGCGGCGCGCCGGTGCTGGGTGAGCACTCGCAGGAGATTCTCACCGAACTCGGCTACACCTCCGACGAGGTGACCTCACTCATGGCATCCGTGTGTGCACTGCCGTCCGATCGTGCACTGCCCACGGCAGCAGCGAAGGAAGACTGACCATGGACATCACCTATCCGCCGGAGGCGGAGCAGTATCGCGCATCGCTTCGTGAACTTCTCGAATCGAATCTCCCCGACGACTGGAAGGGGATCGGCGCCCTTCCCGGAGAGGAGCAGGAGCAGTTCCTCGAAGCGTGGCGAAAAGTGCTGTCGGACAACGACCTGCTTGCGGTGTCCCTGCCGCGTGAATACGGCGGCGGTGGACTGTCCGATATCGAGCAGGTCGTGCTCAATGAGGAACTGATGCGCCTCGGGGTTCCGGAGGGGACCGAGAACGACACGCTCGGCATCAAACTCCTGTGCAACACCATGGCGGTCCTCGGTACCGAAGAGCAGAAGGAATACTTCATTCCGAGGACGCTGTCCGGTGAAATCTCCTGGTGCCAGGGGTATTCGGAGCCGGAGGCCGGCTCCGACCTGGCGGGCCTACGGACACGTGCGGTGCTCGACGGTGACGAGTGGGTCATCAACGGTCAGAAGACGTGGACCTCGGCGGGCAGTAGCGCCAACTGGATCTTCGCGATCTGCCGGACAGACGCGACGGCCGTCAAGCACAAGGGCCTGTCGTTCCTGCTGGTCCCGATGGATCAGCCCGGTGTCGAGGTCCGTCCGATCGTCAACGCCGCGGGCTACACCGCCTTCAACGAGGTGTTCTTCACCGATGCGCGCACCGCAGCAGCGAATGTGCTGGGTGAGGTCAACGGAGGCTGGAATACCACGAACACCCTGCTCGGCTTCGAGCGTGGGGTGCGTGCCACCACCGACGCGGTCCGGTTCGGCCGCGAGATCGACCGTCTCATCGAACTGGCCCGCGAACGAGGTCTCACGTCGGATCCGCATATCCGTCAGGAACTCACGTGGTGCTGGCAGCGGGTGCAGACGATGCGCTTCCGCGGCTACCGCGCGTTGACGAAGCTGCTCGCGGGCGGGCGCCCCGGCACCGACGGCTCGTTCTCCAAGATCTACTGGGCAGAGTTCTTCCAGCGCTACACCGAGGTCGGGCTCGAGATCCTCGGACTCGAAGCGTTGACTCCGGAAGGGCAGGGTAACAACGGAATTCTGGTCACCCCGCAGCCCGGGACAGAGAACTCTTCGCGCTGCTGGGACGATATCGCCCTCTACTCGCGTGCAGCCACGATCTACGGCGGCAGCTCGCAGATCCAGCGCAACATCATCGGCGAGCAGCTGCTGGGTCTCCCCAAGGAACCGAGGCTCGACAGCGGCCCGTTCCAGGACATCGGGCGACGAAAGACCGCCTGATCTGAGATTCCGCCGGTCTACGGCAGAACGGAACAATCGTGTACTTCGAATTCAACGAGGATCAAGAAGAATTCCGCGCGTCCTTGCGCAGGCTCCTGTCGGAACGCGCACCGATAACCAAGGTACGCGAGGTGGCCGAAACCCGTGGATACGATTCGGCAACCTGGCGGCTGCTCGCATCCGACATGGGGGTGCCCGGTATCCACGTCCCCGAAGAGTTGGGTGGCAGCGGCTTCAGCTTCCTCGAGACATGCGTGGTCGTCCAGGAACTCGGAAGGGTGCTGACACCGGTGCCGGTGATCACGACGATCGGGGCCATGGAGGCGATTCGGGGGCTCGGTTCGACGTCGCAGCAGGCAGAGTTGGTTCCCGGGCTGGCGTCGGGCGAGACGATCGGCACGTTGGCGTTGTCGGGCAATCGCGACCTCGACGTGGACGGCGCGACCGTCCGAGCGTCGGTCGAAGGCGACACGCACACCCTCACCGGGCGGGTCGACTATGTGGCGTTCGGGCACCTCGCCGACCTGCTGGTCGTGCCTGCGGTGACACCCTCCGGTGAGCAGGTCGCGCTGTACGTGGTGGACGCGACTGCGGCGGGTGTGACGATCGAGTCGCGCGAGAGTCTCGACCTGACACGTCCTTTGGCGTCCGTCGAACTGTCCGGTGCCGCCGCACAGTTGCTGGGCTCCGACCAGGCCGCGATCGTGCGCGTCGTCGACCTCGTTCGGATCCTGCTGGCCAACGAGGCCATCGGAACTTCGAAGGCCGTGCTCGACATGGCAGTCGACTACGCCAAACAGCGGGTGCAGTTCAACCGGCCCATCGGGTCGTTCCAGGCGATCAAGCACAAGTGTGCCGACATGGCGATCGCGATCGACTCCGCCGAGGCGACGGTCATGTTCGCGTCGATGTCCGCCGCCGACGAGTCGAAGGACCTCCGGCTCTCCGCGCTGATGGCGAAGGCCCAGGGCTCCGAGTGCCTCACGCTGTGTGCGTCGCAGAACATCCAGGTTCACGGCGGCATCGGATTCACATGGGAAGCAGATCCGCACCTGTACTTCCGCCGAGCCAAGGCGATCGAGCCGTTGTTCGGAAACAAGGTGCACCACAACGACATGCTGGCCGATCTGGTCGGTATCTGACAGGAGTTGGAGATGACCGCAACGATGCGTCGCCTCGAAGGTGATGTCGCGCTGGTGACAGGTGGTGGCTCCGGGATCGGCGGCGCCTCGGCGATCCGGCTGGCGCAGGAAGGTGCCGCGATCGCAGTGGTCGATGTCAACGTCGACAGCGCGGAAGCCACAGTTTCGAGAATTCGCGAGGCGGGCGGTACGGCTGTCGCGTTCGCGGCGGATGTCCGTGACGACAAGGCCATGGATGAGATCGTGGCCGACGTGGTGTCGCAGCTCGGCGAGATCAGCGTGGTGTTCACCGCGGCCGGCGTCAGTGGTGCGCGTCTCGACAGTCACGAAGTGACTCGGGAGGATTGGCACGCGGTGCTCGACATCAACCTGTCCGGTACGTTCTTCACCATTCGCAGTGCCCTGCCCTCACTTCTCCGTCGGGGCGGTGGTGCGGTGGTCACTTGCGGGTCGACGTCGTCGTTCATCGCGACGCAGGGCGGCCTCGCGCCGTACCGCGCGTCGAAGGGCGGGGTGAAGATGCTGACGCAGACACTCGCCGTCGAGTACGCGCCGAAGGGTATCCGGGTCAACAGTGTCTGCCCGGGGGCTGTTCGCACCAACCTCAGTGCCAACACCGCAGCCATCGTGCCGACGACCGGCACCGTGAAGAATCCCTCGAAGCCCCTGAGCGTCCCGCTTGGGCGCTACGGCGAGGCTGAGGAAATCGCTTCTGTCGTAGCGTTTCTCGCGTCGTCCGATGCGTCGTACGTGACGGGGCAGGCGATCCTCGTCGACGGTGGCGTCACGGCTGAATAGGGTCTTGACATCACCTTAATTCAGTCGCATGATTAGCAGCAAAGCCGTGAGGGTGATCACTCCGAGTGGAGTATCCGAAAAGGTGTCGGTATCACCGGAGCTCGCGGACGAGCCTGACAAGGAGTACCCGAAGTGATCACATTCTCCCGGGCGCGCATGATTCCCCGCGCCGGCATCCTCATGACGGCAGGCGCGCTACTGCTCGCTGGTTGCGCCGAAACCTCGTCGGGTGGCAATGGCGCCGACGGAGGCGGCGAGGGCGTCGCCTTCGGCGCGACGATGGAGGAATACCACGAGGCCTTCGCCGACGTCGACCCCATTGTCCTGTACACGCAGTCACCCAGCACCCAGGGCTCGACCGGCGGTGCATTCATCGATGCCTACACGTCCGCTGTCGAAGAATGGTCGGACGGCAAGATCACCTTCGACATCGCTTACTCCGACGCGATTGCGAAGTCCACCGAAATCGACAACGCCATCGTCGACGGTCGACTCGATATCGGGCAGGTTCTCGCCGTGTACGAGCCGCAGGAGTTCCCGGCGACGTCGGCTCTGCTCGACGCCAGTGTGCTGTCGGACCAGAGTGTCGTCACCGGTGTTCTCCAGTCGAATGCATGGCCCGCGGATGTTGCGCTGAACACCCCCGAAATCGTCGCCGAGTTCGAGGACAAGGGCATGAAGCTGATGCTTCCCGCCTACAACGCCGGCATGAACGCGCTGTTCTGCTCCGACAAGCGCACCGCGCTTCCCGACTACCAGGGGCGCAGTATCTCGGTCGGCAGTACCGCCGGTAACCAGCAGGTTTCCGCACTCGGCTCGACTCCGACCTCGGTCGCGTACACGGAGGCGTACGAGGCACTGCAGCGCGGTGTCATCGACTGCTCGATGCTCAGCCCCGCGGCCGCGAAGATCGGCGGCATCCTCGAGGTGGCGCCCCAGACCGTGATCGATCCCGCTGCAGGCCTCGCGGTGCCCAGCGGCAACATGGCAATGAACCTCGATGTGTGGGAGTCGCTTCCCCTGGTCGCGCAGCAGCTGATGTGGGACCGGCTCGACGCCTTCATGACCGGCAGCATCGAGGGCAAGATCTGGCCCGTGACCGTCGAATCCGTCCAGGAGATCCAGCAGTACGGCGGAACCATCGAACCGTTCGCAGACGACGCGCGCGACGCGGTGCAGGACGCGAACAACAAGATCGTCGAGGCGATCGCAGGTAACAGCGGACTGAGCGACGGTGCCGGATTCGTCACTTCGGTGCGTCAAAGTGCCGACAAGTGGAGCGAGACCATCGCAGAACTCGGCTACACCAACGAGACCGACTACAACGGATTCGCCACCTGGTACACGCCCGACAAGATCGATATCGAGCCGTACGTCCAGCGCGTCTACGAAGAGATCTTCCTTCCTTTCCGTCCGTCCTGACACACGCCGACGGCACCGACCACGTTCCGGAGGGGATGCCCCCTGCGCCCCCTCCGGAACGTTTCTACTGAGGGGAACATGATGACCGGACGTCACTCGGGTACTGCCGCGATCGCCCTCGACGGTGCCATCGACATGCATTGCCATTTCGGTCCGGAACCGCTCGTGGAAATGGCGGCCAAGTCGCCGCACAGCGTGGACCCGATCGAGGCGGCGCGTGAGGCCGCAGATCACGGCATGCGGGCGATCGTCCTGAAGGCGCACGAGTTTCCGTCGACGGTCGCTGCACACCTGGCCAATGTGGCTGTCCCCGAGGTGCAGTCGATCGGCGGTATCTGTCTCGACCATCCGGTCGGAGGCCTGAACCCGCATGCGGTCGAATGCGCATTGCGCGCGGGAGCAAAGGTCGTCTGGTTGCCTACGCTGTCGTCGGAGCAGGACGCACCGACGAAGGTGAAGGCGTTCTTCGGCGAGAAGGAAGAGGGCATTCGCGTCATCGATGCGGACGGTGCGATCGTCCCCGAAGTACGTACGATTCTCGACCTGATCACCGAATACGACGCGGTACTCGCGACCGGACACGTGTCGACCGCGGAGCATTTCGCCGTGGCGAAGGAATACGCATCGAAGGGTCGTGTTCTCGTCACCCATGCGATGCACGCGACCACGGGCCCGCGTCTGACCGAACAAGAGGTGATCGAGCTGGCAGACCTCGGCGCCAGCATCGAGTTCGCGGCCCACACCTGTATGGGTGAACCATCGACGTTCGCGAATGTGGTGTCGGCACTGAAGCGGCTCGACCCGGCAAAGGTGGTGCTGGCCACCGACTACGGGTGGACGACCAAGATTCCTCATCCCGCGGCCGGTCTGCACTCCTACGTGAACGCATTGTGGGACGAGGGCATCGACGAAGCCGACCTGAAAGTGATGACCTGCGACAACCCGGCGCTGTTGCTGGGTATGCACTAACCGGCCATGAAGCAAGTACAACTACGAGCCAGAAGGAACGTCGAATGACCGACATTCAGGGACGGGTGGCCGGGAAGGTCGCCTTCATCACCGGAGCTGCCCGCGGGCAGGGCCGATCGCATGCGCTGCGGCTCGCGAACGAGGGCGCAGACATCTATGCCACAGACGCATGCGAGGACATTGCGTCGCTGACCTACGGGATGGCGACGGAAGAAGACCTCGCCGAAACCGCCCGCCTCGTGGAGAAGACCGGTCGCCGGATCATCACCCGTAAGGTCGATGTGCGCGACCAGAAGGGTCTGGACGCAGCGGCGGCAGACTGCGTCGAGCAGTTCGGTCGCATCGACATCGTCAGCGCCAATGCGGGTGTCTGCGGCTGCCGTCCCACCGTCGAACTGACGGAGGACGAATGGCAGGACATGATCGACGTCAACCTCACCGGCGTGTGGAAGACCACGAAGGCCGTGATCCCGCAGATGCTGCGCACCGGCGGCGGTTCGATCGTGCTGACCAGTTCTGTCGTGACCTACAACGGCTCGCGCAACGTCGGACACTACAACGCGTCCAAGCACGGTGTGGTCGGCCTGATGCAGACTCTCGCAGCCGAATTCGGTGGTCAAGGGATCCGTGTGAATGCGGTGCACCCCGGCAACGTCGGCACCGACATGCTCTTCAGTGAATCGACGCTGCGAGTGTTCTGCCCGGACCTCGAGAATCCGACCATCGACGATCTACGTGAGCGTGCGCGCGGCCGCAACATCATGGATATCGCCTGGGTCGAGCCCGAGGACATCACCAACGCCGTGCTGTGGCTGGCGTCCGAAGAAGCCCGGTACGTCACAGGGATCTCGATCCCTGTCGACTGCGGGCTCCGCATCAGCTGAGAGGTTGGGACATGACTGAAGGTCGCAACGCAGGACGCAAGGTTCTCGTCACCGGCGGCGCCGGCGGTATCGGTGCTGCCGCTGTTCGCAGGCTCGCGAAGGAGGGAGCTGCCGTCGCGGTGCTGGACCTCGACGGCCCGGCCGCAGAAGCGCTCGCGGCCGAGCTCCGCGGTGAGGGAGCCACAGCCGTTGCTGTCAGCGCAGACGTATCCGACCCCGACTCGGTGGGGCAGGCAATCGACGACGCGGCGGCGCATCTCGGCGGTCTCGACGGACTCGTCACGTGTGCGGGAATCGCGAAGTCGGCTCTGGTGCACGAGATGTCGGTCGAGGACTGGCACGAGGTGATCGGCATCAATCTGACCGGCTCGTTCCTGTCGGCCAGGGCTGCACTGCACCACATGTTGAAGGAGCGCCGCTCATCGGTCGTGACCATCGGTTCGGTGGCATCGCTCATCTCCGCGAACACCAACACATGTAGTTACGACGCATCGAAGTCTGGTGTGCTGGGGCTGACCCGGTCGATCGCCGTCGGCTACGCAGATCGCGGTGTGCGAGCCAACGCGTTGTGCCCCGGGGTCGTCGACACACCCCTCGCACGCCGTGCGCGAGAAGCCGGGGGTGTCACGAGCACCGCGTTGGCGCAGACACCTCTGGGTCGCCGAGCGGACGTCGACGAGATGGCGTCCGTCATCGGTTTCCTCATTTCGGACGAGTCGTCGTACATGACGGGCTCGACCGTCGCCGCGGACGGCGGACTCACCGCGCAGTAGTCGGGCTCCCTGCAACGGTGCTTGTGTGACATTCTGTTTCGTCGAACTTGTTCGGCGCAGCATCACTCGAGAATGAATGAAAGGCTCACTCATGGCTTCGACCGGACGCCTCGCCGGCAAGACCGCACTCATCACCGGTGCAGGATCCGGTCTCGGACGGGCCACCGCACTCCGCTTCGCAGCGGAAGGCGCGGCCGTCGCAGTGGTCGATCTCGACCTCACCGCGGCCGACGAGGTGGCCGACGAAATCCGCTCGGCGGGTGGCCATGCGTTGGCGGTGAGCGCAAATGTCACCTCCGATGCGGACTCTCAGAGAATGATCGCCGAGACCCTCGCGGAGTTCGACACGCTCGATGTCGTATTCGCAAACGCCGGTGTCAACGGTGCCGGAAACGCCGCGGATACGACGGAAGCCGAGTGGGACAAGGTGATCGGGGTGAACCTCAAGGGTGTGTGGCTGACGTCGAAGTACGCGCTGCCACACATGATCGAGCGACGTACCGGGTCGATCATCAATCAGGCCAGTATGGGTGGCCTGATCGGTTTGCCCGGTATCTTCCCTTACACCGCAGCCAAGGGCGGTGTCATCGCAATGACCAAGCAGATGGCGGTCACCTACGGGCCCGACAATGTGCGGGTGAACGCGATCTGCCCCGGCACCATCCCCACGCCGCTGGTCTATCAGTCGCGCGTCGACCGCGGTGCGGCCGACGCCGATGCCGACCAGACCGCGATCGATGCCGAGGTCGCGAACAGGTTCCCGCTTCGCCGCCTCGGAACCCCCGACGACCTCGCCTCGATCGCGCTGTTCCTGGCCAGCGACGAAGCCGATTGGGTGACAGGCGGTATCTACACCGTCGACGGTGGTCGCAGCGCGTTCTGATCTCAGGCCATCAGTACCGTGAATCGCCAGTCGAGTACCGGCGCGGGTTCGGCGTCGCCGCGGTGTGCGTAGACGAGCGACCGCAGGTTCAGCACACCACCGCCGTCGGCGAGGGCGTCCGCGGATTCGACGTGCAGGTCGCTGGTGAGGGTGTCGCCCTCGTGTACCGGTCCGGTGTGATCACACGACTTCCAGCCGAGCACCGTCACCAGATTCGGCAGGGCACGCGACGCCTGTGACAACGCCAGGCCGATCGTGTGCCCGCCGTACACCAGCCGACCCGCAGCGCCGACCCGCTCATCATGGTGGGTCGCTGCAATATTCAGGCTGAGCCGGGCGAGTTCGGGTGCGCTCGACACCACGTCGCCGCTGGACTGCAGGACCGATCCGGCAAGCGAGGCGTCGAAATGCGCGCCCGGTACGGTAGCGCGGTACTCGTCGAGGTTCCACCCCTCGGGGGCGGCCCACTGCGGTTCGTCCTGAGGTCCGATTGCCGACAGGTCATCGGTGTGCACCACGCGATTCCGGTCGGGATTCTCGCTCAGCGGCAGCATCGCGCACCGGTAGAAGTCGAGAACGGTGTTGCCGTCCTGGTCGACGGTGTTCATGCGCAGCGCCGCGAGACCGGTGGGTTTGCGGCCGGCTTTGGCCGAGTTCTCCTTGAGACCGACGACCTCGGTGGTGGTGTAGAGAGTGTCGCCGATGTGCGGGAACCGGCGAAAACGGAGGCCGCGGTAGAACAGATTGGCCTTGACGTGGTGCGTGACCAGGGTCGACTGGCCGATGGCGATGTCGGTGACGAAACCGGCGTGCGCGACCGGCCCTCCCGTGACACGGGTGGCGAGGTGCTTGTCGAGGGGCAGGCGCAGACGGTCGCCGAGGATCGACTGGTGCGCGGCGGCGAGACCGTCGGTGAGGGTGACGGCGGGCGCGGTGTCGAAGACCTGGCCGACGGTCAGTTCGTCGAAGTACGGTCCACCGACGTATGCGGGGGTGCTGGACATGTTCAGGCTCCGATCTTGGTGAGGGTGCGGCGGGCAGCGACGGCGACGGCCTCGTCGAGCATCTGGCCGTCGAGCTGGGCAGCACCTGCGCCGCGTGCTTCGGCTTCCTCGAGGGCGGCGAGAACCTTGCGGGCCGCTTCGACCTGCTGAGTGCTGGGCGTGAATGCTGCGGCAGCGGAGTCGATCTGGGCGGGGTGGATGACCCACTTTCCGTCGAAACCGAGGTCGGACACCCACTGTGCGGAGTGGCGGAACGCATCGTCGTCGGCGATGCCGAGGAACGGGCCGTCGATGGCCTGTACGCCTGCCGTGCGCGCCGCGTGCAGGACGCGGTCCTGCACGTACACCCAATGCTCGGGCAGCGCGGTACGTGCGCGTCCCAGTGCGGCGCCGAGGTCGGCGTAGCCGATGATGACGCCCGCGAGCCGGGGACCCGCGACGATCTCGTCGATGTTCTGGACACCGGCCGGGGTCTCGATGAGGGCCTGGATCTCGACACCGGAGTGCGCACCGAGGATGCGGTCGGCCTCGGCGAGGTCGTCGGCGCTCTCGACCTTCGGGAACACGATCGACGCGAGTGCGGTGCCGAGCTCGGCACACGCGCGCAGATCGTCCTCGAACCACTCGGTGCCGCGTCCGTTGATGCGCACGGACACGCTGCGGTTGCCGCCGTGCTCACGGACGAGGGGAGCGATGAGATCGCGCGCGGCAGATTTCCGGTCGGGGGTGACCGCATCTTCGAGATCGAGAACGACCTCGTCGGCGGTGGAGGCGAGTGCCTTACCGGCCTTGCGTTCATCGGAGCCGGGGGCGACGAGCACCGCTCGCCGGCGAAGGTGTTGCTCGGAAGTCACGGGGAACCTCGTGGAGTTCGACGGTGGGGAACGTCGTCAAATGTACGGCCATTGTGGCGTGATGCGCTACTTCTATAGGTATCGGCAGCGGCACAGATCACTGATATCACTGGTTCCGGGCGGCGAAATGGCGGAGTCTGCGATTGACAAGGCGGGAGGCCGGTCCGCAAAATGGCCGTACAAAGTGTGCGTCCCTGCGACCGGGGACCCGCGACGAGCCTAAGGACTTTCGTGAGCTACCTGAACGACGAAGAGACATTCCTGGTCAAGACCGTCCGTGACTTCATCGACCGCGAGGTCAAGCCGTCGGTGCAGGAGGTCGAGCACGCGAACGAGTACCCCGAGAAGTGGATCGAGCAGATGAAGCAGATCGGCATCTACGGGCTCGCGGTGCCCGAGGAGTACGGCGGATCGCCGGTGTCGATGCCCTGCTACGTGCAGGTCACCGAGGAACTCGCCCGCGGCTGGATGTCGCTGTCGGGTGCGATGGGCGGACACACGGTGGTCGCGAAGCTGCTGGTGCTGTTCGGCACCGAGGAACAGAAGGCCAAGTACCTGCCCAAGCTCGCGACCGGCGAGATCCGCGCGACGATGGCGTTGACGGAGCCGGGCGGCGGCTCGGATCTGCAGGCGATGACCACCACCGCCAAGCGTGACGGTGACGACCTGGTGATCAGCGGTTCCAAGACGTGGATCACCAACGCTCGCCGCTCGGGGCTGATCGCGTTGCTGTGCAAGACCGACCCCACCGCCACCCCGCGTCACAAGGGCATTTCCGTGGTGCTCGTCGAGCACGGTCCGGGTCTGACGGTCTCGCGGGATCTGCCCAAGCTCGGCTACAAGGGTGTCGAGTCGTGCGAGTTGAGCTTCGGTGGCTACCGGATCTCCGCGGATGCGATCCTCGGCGGCGAGCCGGGCAAGGGCTTCGGGCACATGATGAAGGGCCTCGAGACGGGACGGCTACAGGTCGCCTCGCGGGCGCTCGGTGTGGCGACGGCGGCGCTCGAGGATTCGCTGGCGTATGCGCAGCAGCGGGAAAGCTTCGGGAAGCCGATCTGGAAGCACCAGTCGATCGGGAACTATTTGGCGGACATGGCCACGAAGTTGATGGCGGCGCGGCAGCTGACCCGGCATGCGGCGGAGAAGTACGACAGTGGTGAGCGGTGCGATATGGAAGCGGGCATGGCGAAACTGTATTGCTCGGAGGTTGCGATGGAGATCGCGCTCAATGCGGTGCGGATCCACGGTGGGTACGGATACTCGACCGAGTACGACGTCGAGCGCTACTTCCGGGATGCGCCGTTGATGATCGTCGGCGAGGGCACCAACGAAATCCAGCGCAATGTCATCGCGAGCCAGCTCGTGGCCCGCGGCGGACTCTGACCCTCGCCACCACCGGACCTGAGCACTGCACCCCCAGCCCACTAGGATCTTCTCCGTCATGGACAGCAGAACACGTGAAACGGAACCGGCGTACGCGCAACTGGCGCGTCAGTTGCGCGACGCCGTCGAAGCCGGTCGGTACAACGACGGTGTGCGTCTGCCGACCGAGGCGGAACTGGCGGAGCAGCACGGGGTGAGTCGTCAGACGGTGCGTCGGGCGTTCCAGGATCTGGTGGCCGACGGGATCGTCTACCGGGTGCCCGGCCGGGGTACGTTCGCGAACGAGTCGGGTCGGCGTTACCGTCGTCAGCTCGGTTCGATCGAGGATCTGCTGGCGTTGTCGGCGGATACGGTCATGGAGATCGTCTCGCCGCTGCGGCGCGGTGTCGATATCGATGCGGCCAGTCGGCTGCGTTTGGACACCGATCTGTTGTACACGGTGGTGCTGCAACGTGTGCACGACGGGATACCGTTCGTGCACACCACGATTCATCTTCCGGATGAGGTTGCGGCAGATGTACTGGATGAGCCTGCGCTGCAGCTCGGTGCATCCAGCCGCAACACCGTCATCGGGTTGCTCGAGCCGTATCTCGACAGTCCGATCGTCGAGGCTGCGCAGTCGATCACCGTTGCTCCTGCATCCGAGCAGGTCGCGGAAGTTCTGAATTGTGCCGTCGGGCACCCGTTGTTGCGGGTAGACCGGCTGTACTCGAATGAGACCGGGGTACCCACCGAGCTGTCGGTGAGTTACTTTCTGCCCGAGCACTACACCTATCGCGTCACCCTCCGGCGTTCCGGACACTGACGCCACATACCAACCACGGGAGTCGAATATGCGGGTCTTCAACGGAATCGACGAAGTCGAAAAGGCAGTCGGCGAGACCATCGGGCAGAGCGACTGGCTCGAGATCACCCAGGAACGGGTGAACCTGTTCGCCGAGGCGACCGGCGACCACCAGTGGATCCACGTCGATCCCGAGCGTGCTGCAAGCGGTCCGTTCGGCACGACGATCGCCCACGGATACCTCACCCTGTCGCTGCTTCCGGTGCTCGGAGCGCAGATCTTCTCCCTCGAGGGTGTGAAGCTGAAGGTCAACTACGGCGCGAACAAGGTGCGTTTCCCCACGCCGGTTCCGGTGGGATCGAAGGTCCGTGCGTCGGCCGAGTTCAAGTCGTTCGAGCGCACCGCGAAGGGCGCCAACCTCGTGGTGGGCTACACCATCGAGATCGAGGGTGGCAGCAAGCCGGCGCTCGTCGCGGAGACGATCGTCGTTCTCGTTCCCTGACCCGTCAGGGATTCTCGGTGCTGGGAGTTTCGGTGCTGGGAGTTTCGATACGGAGGATGCGGTCGTCGTCGCCCGCGGGTTCCCCGCGACCGTCGCGGTTCGAAGTGGTCAACCACAATGAGCCGTCCGGAGCGGCGACGACGGTCCGCAGTCTTCCGTATTCGCCCGTGAAGAACTCGGTGGTGTCGAGCTCTTCGATGCCGATGCGCCACAGTCGTTCTCCTCGAAGCGACGCCATCCACAGGTTGCCGTCTTCGTAGGCGATTCCGGACGGTGACGCCTGCGAGACCGGCCATGTCACGACCGGGTCGATGAACTGGTCGTCGCGGGCGCTACCCTCGGCACTTCCGCTACCCTCGGCACTCCCGGTGCCGCCGGCACTCCCGGTAGCGCGGGTGCCCTCCACCTCTGGCCAGCCGTAGTTGCCGTCCGCCACGATCTCGTTGAGTTCGTCCACATGGTTCTGTCCGAATTCGGACGCCCACAACCTGCCCTCGTCATCGAACGCGAGACCCTGCACATTCCGGTGACCGAGCGAATACACCGGAGAATTCGGGTCGGGATTACCCGGCGCAGATTCACCGTCCATCGTCATACGCAGGATCTTTCCGCCGAGCGACGACGGATCCTGTGCGAGAGGCGGAGTGCCGGCTTCCCCGGTCGCGGCATACAACATGCCATCGGGCCCGAATTGCAGTCGGCCACCGTCGTGGACCCGCGCGGCAGGGATACCTTCGACGATCACCTGGTGGTCCGACAGCGTCGCGCCGTCGTACGCGGCGCGCACGATGCGATTGTCGGAGGACGTCGTGACGTACAAGAACACGAAACGGTCCGTGTCGAATGTGGGCGACACCGCGACACCGAGAAGTCCGGATTCGCCCCGCGCGACCACATCGTCGATCGTGGCGACCTCGCGTACCTGACGATCCGTGCCGATCGACAGCAGGCGTCCCGAGTCGCGTTCGGTGACGAGCGCTGCGCCGTCCGGGAGGAACGCGAGACCCCACGGTGTGTCGAGACCCGTGGCGACGGTGTCGGTGACCTGGGGCGCGGGCGATCCAGGCATGGGGGAGGTGGGCGCAGCAGGAGCCTGCCCCGGCGACGAGCACGCAACGAGCGGAACTGCCAGGACAACTGCGGCGACACGGACCGGCCATACGGATGTCACGTAGTGCATCCTCGCGCAGCGACCCGCCATCGGTCCACCACCTCGTCGGCGTGGCGTCCATCGATCACAATCAACTCGTCCGCGAGATTGACCGCGTTGCACACGTGATTCGGAATCACCCGAACCCGCTGTCCGAGGTCGGGCCGAGTGGCAGCGTCCGGCCAGTGCACTGTGGCGTGATGCTCCGACAGTGCGGTGATCCGTGCATCGGGCTCACCGAGAATACGACCGTATCCGGTGGCCCACGATGCCTTGTCGGCGCCGACCGTCTTGCTGCCGGAGTCGAGCACGATCACCTCTCCGCGAGTCGACACGACGGTCGCGAGCGCGGTGAGTGCGAGATCGGCTTCGGTGATCGCGTCGATCTCGAGCTGCTGAGCGTCGCCGAACACGTACACCCCGGGGCGTAGTTCGGTTGACACGGTGGGCGTCTCGATCAATGCGGTAGGCGACGAACCGCCGCTGATCACCACCGGATCGATCCCGGCGTCACGCAGTGTCGCTGCCGCGACGGTGAGCGCTTCGGCCTCCTCGGCAGCGGCGACGTGGGGCAGACCGGGCCCGTACGAGTGGCCGGGAAACGTGAACACGCCGAGCACATTCAGCCCCGCGGCGCGTGCCCGGACCGCGACCGCACCGGCCTGTTCGGTTGCGACGCCGGTCCGGTGGTGACCGCTGTCGATCTCGACCAGCACGCCGATCGAGGCGTCGCAGTGTTCGGCGAGTGCCCGAGCGCCTGCTACGGAGTCGATACCGACGGTGAGTCGTACAGTCTCGGACAGAGCCAGCAGTCGCGCGCCGCGTGCGGCGTCGACCCAGAGCGGATAGGCGATGAAGATGTCGTCGAACCCGGCCTGTGCGAACGCTTCGGCCTCGGACACCGTCGCGACGCTCAGTCCCCGCGCGCCGGCGGCAAGCTGGAGATGGGCGATCTCGATGCACTTGTGGGTTTTGGCGTGCGGGCGTATTTCGAGACCGCGCTCGCGCGCCGATGCTGCCATGCGCGCGATGTTGCTGTCGAGAACGACGCGGTCGACGAGGAGTGCGGGCGTGGCGTCGACAGAGGGAAAAGCGATCATTCCCAGACCGTAGACGGCAGGGGGGTTACGCGCGATCGAACCAGGTGAGCTGCATGCCGCTGTCGAATTCTCGACGCTCGGTGACGCGGAACTGTGTCGGCCTGAAGTTCCCGGCCAGCGCCGGGATGCCGCCACCCGCGATCACCGGGTAGCTCTTGAATATCAGTCGGTCGATTTCGTCGACGAGCTGACCTGCGAGATTTCCACCTCCGCAGAGCCAGATGTCGAGGCCGTCCTGCTTCTGGAGCGTGCGGACCAGGTCGACCGGATCGGTGTCGACGACCTCCACCTGCGGATTGTCGACCGGTTCGAGTGTGCGCGAGAAAACGTACTGCTTCATGTGGGCGTACGGACTGGTCATGCCGCCGGCCTGGTAAGTGTTGCGGCCCATCAGCACGGTGTCCCACGCCTGGTTGGGGGTGTCGGCCGGCATATCGATCTGGGCGCGCAACTCGGTCGGGATCGATTCCGGGTAGCGCTCACGGATCCACGACATGTCGTCGCTCATCGGATAGAAGTCGAATTCTCCATCTGGGCCTGCGATGTAGCCGTCGAGAGAGACCGCCGCGTAGTAGACGAGCTTTCGCATAGGTACCGGACCTTTCGTAGTACTATGTATGAAGTGGTTTGAACGTAGTACTACAAATGGAGTGGTGTCAAGTGGTTCGTACGAATCCTGAGCGGCGACAGGCCCTCCTGGATGCATCGATCGAGGTCCTGGCCCGAGAAGGGGCGAGAGGATTGACATTTCGGGCGGTGGACAAGGAGGCTGCGGTGCCCGCGGGTACCGCGTCCAACTATTTCTCCAATCGAGACGACCTACTCGTGCAAGTGGGGCACCGCTACTACGAGCGTCTGATTCCCAGCGAAGAAGTGATGGCGGAGTCTCATGGCGCGCAGACCCGCGAGTCCATGACCGAATTGATGACCGAGGTGGTCGAGCGTGTCTCCGGCTTCCGCACGGGCTATCTCGCGATCCTCGAACTCCGGCTCGAGGCGACCCGTCGGCCCGAACTTCAGGCCCTGCTCACCGATCGGGTGCGTGCCGATCTGGATTTCAATATCAGCAACTATCGAGAATCGGGATTGCCCGGCGGTGAGGATGCGGTGGTCCTGCTGTATCTCACGTTGAACTGGCTCATCCTCGACCGACTCACGCTCCCCGGAATCTTCGATGAGAAGCGCGCGGCAGACCTGGTGCGGACGGCCGTGGACCGCGCGATACCGTCTGATTCCTGATGTGAAACAGGCTGCTTCGTAACATTATTCGCGGGGTTGCCGCGGTTTCCGTCTTCGCCACGGTCGGCAATCGGTTCTCGGGATGTGCACCGGCCGAGTCGTGAGCATCGCCATCACGATCATCTCGTGGGGATGATGCCGGTGATTGCGCCGCGGAGTGCGGGCCGGGTCGAGTAAGTGCGGTGCCGTCCACAACGGTCTGCCTCCGTGTGGATCGACACGGGTGCGCCATCCGGTTTCGGTGCCGGTGATGCGGGTGTGGTCGGCGTCGCACACCAGGGCGAGGTTGTCGATATCGGTGGCGCCGCCGTGCCGCCATTCGGTGAGGTGGTGCACGGCGCAGTGCGAGGCGGGCATGTCGCACCCGGGGCGTGTACAGCCGCGTTGCCATGCGGTGAGCAACAGGCGCTGCTCCGCGCTGGCGAGGCGTTTGCCGCGGCCGAGGTGCAGGGGAGCACCGGCGTGATCGAAGAGGGCAAGCACAGGATGGACGTTTTCGGTCATGGCGAGGGCGTCGGGGACGGGGATGACACCGCCGGTGGCGGTGGTGGCCAAACCGAGGCCGGTCTCGAGTTGATCGATGCTCATGGTGACGATGACGGTGACGGGTAGTCCGCGGTGGTGCCCGAGTGTGCCGGTGGCGAGGGCGTGGGTGCAGATCGCGTCGAGGGCGTCGTGGAGGCGCTGGTCGGCGGTGCGTAGGTCGCGTCGGGCGGCTTGCTCGAGGGCGGCGGGGTCGAGGTCGGGGCGCTCGATGCTGCCGTGAGGAGAGTCGGGATCGTCGAAGTTGTTCATGCCCGGGCGGGCCCATTTCGCGGCGATGGCGTCGAGTTTTGCGCGGGTGGTGGGGTGCAGGTCTCCGCGCAGGGAGGACATGAGCCCGGCGTCCTGAGGTGGCAGGCGTAGGGAGCGGCGGGCCGCACGGTCGCGGTCGTCGGGGAGCGCGCCGTCGGGGTCGAGACGGGCGAGGAGATCGATGCCGGCGGTGGTGATGTCGTCCGGGGTCGAGGTGCGGGCGAGGGTGCCGAGGATCTGGTCGATTTGTTCGAGGGCGCTGTGGCGGTATCGGCCGGGGACTCTGTCGATGACCTTGCGGATGGCGTCGGCGTGGTCGGTGCCTGCGGCGCCGTCGGTGATCGCGTGTGCAGTGACGGGTAGGACCGGATCGAGCACGGTGCCGGTGGGGGTGGTTCGTGGTGCGAGGAGGCGGGCGTTCTTGATACGGCGGTGGGCGTCGGCGCGGGAGAGGCGAAGGAGTTCGACGAGGTACTTCTGTGGTGTGGAGAGTTTCACGGTGTTGTGGATGCCGCGGTCCTGCATTTCGCCGATGAGCCGATTGCCGAGACCGTCGAGTTTGCGGCGTGCCGTTTCTGCCGTCTGAAGGAGGCGTGCGATGTCGGCGTCGGGCAGGGTGGTGAGATCCAGCGTCGTGAGGTCCAGGGTGGTGAGGACACGGAGTGCCGCGACGGTGTCGCTGGCCTGCTCGAACCCATCCCCATTCGAACTCATGTTCCCCAGCATATTGCACTCGAATGAATGTTCGAGTAACGATTCAGTAACGGAATATACTTCGAGAGTGTTCATCCTCTATTTGGGCCTACGCTCTCGGGATGACCAGTGGTGTGGATCACAATCATGAAGGCGGCGGCGATGTATACGACGTCGTCGTGCGCGGCGGACTCTGGTTCGACGGAACAGGCTCTCCCGGTACCGTGCGAAATCTCGGTATTCGCGACGGTGTTGTCGCGACCGCAACCACCGACGAGTTGCCCGTCGGCCCCGGCACCGACGTCATCGACGCGCACGGCAAGTGGGTGATGCCGGGCTTCGTCGATACCCACACCCATTACGACGCGGAAGTGCTTGTCGGGCCGGGATTGCCGGAGTCCGTGCGACACGGGGTCACCACCGTGCTCATGGGTAACTGCTCGCTGTCGACCGTCTATGTCAACGCACTCGACGGTGCAGACCTGTTCAGTCGCGTAGAGGCGCTGCCCCGCGATCATGTGCTGCGCGCACTGGAATCCACGAAAACGTGGACTTCGCCGCGTGAGTATGTCGAGGCCCTCGACCGCATGCCCCTGGGGCCCAATGTGACTGCGTTCATAGGCCATTCGGATGTGCGTGCGTCGGTGATGGGGCTCGGGCGATCCACCGAGGCCGCAGGAGGACCGACCCGCTCCGAGCTCACGGCGATCGACGACAAGGTGAACGAGGCACTCGACGCCGGGTTCCTCGGCGTCTCCACCATGACGAACCCGTGGGACAAGATGGACGGCGATCGCTACCGTTCCCGCACGCTGCCGTCGACTCATGCATCGTGGTCGGAATTCCGCCGCCTGCATCGTATTCTGCGCCGCCGTGGACGCGTACTCCAGGCAGTCCCGAACCTCAACACCAAATACGACGTTGCCTTCTTCGCTCTCGCGAGTACCGGCCTCGGACGGCGTCCGATGAAGGCGTCGGTGCTGGCCGCCGCCGATACCAAGGCCGAGCGGTGGGTCAACCGGATCTTCGGCCCGATCGCTTATGTCGCCAATCGGCTCGGAAAGGGCATGTTCCGCTGGCAGCACCTGCCCACCACATTCGAAGTGCACTCCGACGGCATCGATCTCGTGGTGTTCGAAGAGTTCGGCTCGGGTCGTGCTGCGCTACATCTGAAAGAAGAACTCGGCCGCAATGATCTGTTGAAGGACGAGGCCTACCGGCGGTGGTTCCGCCAGGACTTCGAGAAGAAGTTCTCACCGCGCGTGTGGCACCGCGATTTCGACGACACCCGGATCACCGAATGTCCCGACGAGTCGCTCGTAGGCTGTTCCATCGGTGACGTCGCCCGCAGCAGGAAACTCCACCCCGTCGACACCTTCCTCGACCTGGTCGTCGAACACGGACGGAAGTTCCGGTGGCACACCGTGATCGCCAACGACCGCGAGAAGGTCGCGAACCGGTTGATCCGGACCCCGGGTGTCACCGTCGGATTCTCGGACGCGGGTGCGCACCTGCGCAACATGGCCTTCTACAACTTCGGAATCTGTCTGCTGCGCCGCATCCACGACAACGAGAAGCGGGGCACCCCCGTGATGCCCCTCGGAGAAGTGGTCCACAAGCTCACAGGTGAACTCGGCGATTTCTACGGGATCGACGCGGGGCACCTGAGAGTAGGTGACCGCGCCGACTTCGTGGTGATCGACCCGAACGGACTCAACGACGATGTGGACGCGTATCACGAAGCGACGATGGCCGAATTCGGTGGTCTGAGCCGGATGGTCAACCGCAACGACGAGGCTGTCAGCGCGACCGCCGTGGCAGGGAAGGTGGTGTTCCGGGAGGGCAGCTTCGTGTCCGGCTACGGGACCAGCGTCGGGACCGGACGGTTCCTGCGCGCGGGTGTCGAGGAGCGAGGCCCGGCGCCGGCGCGAGCAATGCCGGTGGCCCACCCGTCGTGACGATCCCGGCCCCCACTCGTCGCACCCAGAAGCAGCGACGCGAGGAAACCATCGGACGGATTCTCGACGCAACCATCACCTCCCTGGCCGAACTGGGCTATGCCTCCACCACGATCGGTGAGATCTGTTCGCGGTCCGGGGTGTCGTCGGGCGGAGTGTTCCGGCATTTCCCCACACGGCTGGATGTGATCGTTGCGGCTGCCGATGAGGTCAGGAGCCAGCAGCTCGTGAACTTCCGGACCGGGCTCGGGTTGCTCGGAGACACCGGCGCCGACCCGGTAGGCATCGAGACCGTGCGTGCGTGTCTGATCTTGCTCCGAAAGGCCACGAGGGCACCTATCAACGCGGCGTGGTACGAACTGCTCGGTGCCGCTCGAACCGACATCCGGCTGCGTGAACACCTCGCACCCATGGCTGCGCGCTACCACGCCGCGATCGCCGAGTTCGCGCGCTCGCTGCCCATCGCAGAGCGTTTCGAACCCGCCGAGTTCGACATGATTCTGTTCTCGCTCGTCCATCTGTTCGACGGTGAAGCACTCGTCGCGACCGTGCATGAGCAACCCGAACAGGAGGACCCTCGGGTCGAATTTCTGGCCCAATTGTTGGTGGGAGTCACACTTCGCATAAGTTCGAGTAATGAGCAATGAGAACGGTTCTGCTCCGCAGTGGTTCGTCGACGCGCTTGCTGCGCCCGTCGAGACCGGCAAGTACACGGTGTCGGGTGCGACGATCTCCTACCGTGCGTGGGGTGAAGCGGGCACACCCGGTGTAGTCCTCGTCCACGGTGGTATGGCGCATTCGCACTGGTGGGACCACATCGGACCGCAGCTGGCGGCCGGTCGCCGCGTGGTCGCGCTCGACATGAGCGGACACGGCGACAGTGACCACCGTGAGCAGTACAGCCTCGAATATTGGGCGGATGAGGTCCTCGGTGCGGCCGAGCACGGCGGCATTTCGGGCCCGCCCGTGCTGGTCGGTCACAGCATGGGCGGAATCGTCTCGTTCGTGACGTCCGCACTGCACGGCGATCGGCTGGCCGGTGTCGTCATTCTCGACTCACCGATCCGGGACATAACGCCGGAAGAGCTCGAGATGCGTGCCAAGACGGTCGCGAACAGCGGTCCGCCGAAGGTGTACCCGTCCGTCGATGCCGCAGTAGCGCGATTCCGGCTCGTACCGCCCCAGGAGCAGGCGGAACCGTACGTGTTCGACCACATCGCCCGTACGTCGCTCAAAGAGGTCGATGGTGGCTGGTCCTGGAAGTTCGACAACCTACGCATGGGCAGGGAGGCTCGCCGCAGCCTCGAGGTGTTGCATCAGGGCTGCCCCCTCACGTATTACCGATGCGAACACGGCATCATCCGCGAACCGCTCCTGTCGCAGATTCGCGAGCAGCTCGGACCCGATGCGGCGATGGTGGAACTGCCGGCCGCCGGGCACCACCCGATGTTCGATCAGCCGCTGGCCCTGGTCACTGCGATCCGCACCGTACTCGCCGGCTGGGGTCGCTGACCCTGTGAATCCGCTTCGCCGGGTGGCCGTCCACCTGGGTGCTCAGCCGTGGTTGCCGCGCTACGCCCGCGTCATCGTCGGTGTGGATCGTGCGATACAGAAACTGACGCGCGGACGATTCACGCTCCTGACGGCGACGGGACTACCGGAGTTGATGCTGACTGTCGCCGGACGGAAGACCGGCGTGCTGCGCACGACCCCGCTGCTGTGCGTGCCACACGACGGTGGCTGGCTGGTCGCGGGATCCAATTGGGGCAATCCCGCACCGCCCGCGTGGGTGCACAACCTGAGCGCGGCGAACGAGGCGTCGGTGCGTTACCGAGGAACCGGCAGCGCAGTGTCGGTGCGGGTCGCCGAAGGTGCCGAACGGGATGAGATGTGGCGTGTGCTGGTGACGACCTGGCCGAACTACGATCTGTACGCCGAACGGATCGAACGCGAGATTCCGGTGTTCGTCCTGATGCCGAAGTAGGTCCTCACACCGGTTGGTGAGCGTCGGCGTCCTCCATACGAATCGGTGTCCGACGCTCGCGAAGCAGGTGCCGCGCAGCCCAGTCGAGCCAGAACCCGAGGAAGCCGATCACGACGATCACGGCCATCACCTGGTCGTAGGCGAGCTGATCGCGTGCGTTGAGGATCTGATAGCCGAGCCCCGAACGCACACCCAGCATTTCGGCGGGGACGAGCACGACCCACGCGATTCCGAGCCCCACTCGCAGGCCGGTCTGCACCTGGGAGCGGATCGAGGGCAGCACCACCGTCGTGAGCAGTTCGATACGTGTCGCGCCGAAGGACCGGGCCACCATGAGGTGTCCGGGGTCGATGGCGTGCACACCGGCGGCGGTGTTGATGACGATCGGCCAGATTGCAGCGGCAGCGATGAGGAAGAACACCGGCTGGTGCCCGATTCCGAACAGCGCCAACGCGATCGGAGCCCACGACAGTGGCGAGATCATCCGCAGGAACTGCATGACCGGCATGGTCGCCTTCTCGACGACCGGGTTGAGTCCGATCAGCAGTCCGAGCGGAATGCCGAATGTTGCGGCGATCAGCAGGCCGACGAGAAGCCGCCACAGGCTTGCGAGCATGTCGGGTAGCAGTACTCCGCGGGCGAACAGATCCACGATCGCGGGCCCCACATACTGTGGTGCGAATTCGCGCACGAGCGAATCGGGTCCGGCGACGATGGTGGTGACCAGCCACCACAGTGCCACGGCGATGACGATCGCGATGGTCTGCGGCAGGAGCGGAACACTCCGGGCGGACCGGGTCGGGGTGCTCACGTGGGGTCGACCTCCTCGATGCGGGTGAGATCTGCGGGTAGCCCGAATGCGTCGGTGCCGGAAATTCGGGTCAGCGACGTGCGGACGAACCGGTCGTCGACGAGGTCGTGGTGCACGGTCGACGGGTCGATCCGCGACAGGAAATCGGTGTTGCCGTCGACGACCGTGCCGTGCATCGACTCGACGAGCGCCGCGGTGAAGCTGGGAAACGGGAAGGGCTGGTAGCCGATCCGCTGTGGTGCCCACTGCGGATGCCGGGTTCCGGCTTCGCGTCCCGGATAGGTCAGGGCCGTCGTGATCGCGGGAAGTGGCTGCGGCAGATACCGCTCGGAGAGCATTGCTGCGGCGGCCGGACGATCCGACCCGATCTGCAACTGGGCGGACACCACCGAATCGGTGAGGGACTGCACTGCCGCGGGATTCTGTTCGATGACGTCCTCGTGGACGAGAAACGCACAGCACGCATGGTCGCGCCACAGATCGCCCAGGAAGCGGTGGATCCGGCCCACCTTGCGGAGTTCGGCGGCCGCGTTGAACGGGTCCGCGACGGTGAATCCCGCGATCGAGCCGTTCGCCAATGCCGGGATCATGTCGGACGGACCCATGACGACGAGGCCGACGGTGCGCGCGGATTTCGACGGAGCCTGTCGGACCACCGGTGTCAGTCCGTGCTCACGCAGCAACTGCTGAACCACGATGTTGTGGATCGACCACCAGAACGGGATCGCGATGGTCTCGCCCGCGAGCTGTCCGAGGTCGGTGATGTGCGGTGCGACGGTCAACGCGGACCCGTTGGTGTGGTTCCATCCGAGAACGCGCGCGGAACCTGCCAGGCTGTACCGCAATTGGACGGCGAGCGGCATCAGCAGATGCACGACATCCACCTGCCTGCTGACGAATGCCTCCGCGAGCGACGCCCAGCTGCGGAACAGCACCGGTTTCGCACTGTCGACGATGCCGTTCGGATACAGGCCGGCGCCGTGCGCGACGAGCAGCGGCGCGGCGTCGGTGATCGGCAGGTAGCCGATGCGGAGTTGCCCGGTGGTGTTGGTGCGGTCGGTTGCCGCGGTGCGCACCAGATCGGCTGCGCCGAGTACGCCACCGGCAGCTGCGAGTCCGAGCGCACCCTGCATCAGGGTTCGCCGCGTCAGGTTTCCGTTCACGATTTCCTGTTCATGACGGAGTCAGCGACGAATCGCGGTAGTGTTCGAGGATTTCGGTGCGCAGCGGTGCCCGTTCCTCCTGGTTGACGTCGGCGATGCGCCACTGCTGCTGCACCGTGCCTCCTCGGCCGAACAATGCGATCCGGTCGGCCAGGCGAAGTGCTTCGTCGATGTCGTGTGTGACCAGCACCGTCGTGAAGGCGAGGTCTCGGGCGAGATCGCTGAGCCACGACTGCAGATCGGCGCGTGTCGCAGGGTCGAGGGCGCTGAACGGTTCGTCGAGCAGCAGCAGGCGTGGACGCACCGCGACCGCGCGGATCACGGCAATGCGCTGCGCCTGCCCACCCGACAACTGATCGGGGTAGTAGCCGGCGAGGCCGGACAATCCGAACCGGGTGAGTAGTTCGTCGGCGTATGCGATGTCGAACTGCTCGCGGTGATTCTTGAAACGTCCACCGAGCGCGATGTTCTCGCGAACGGTCAGCCACGGCATGAGGTACGGCTGCTGGAACACCATACCCGTGTTCGGGCGGGTGTCGCCGTCGGTGCTGGGCCAGTCGATCTCTCCACGATCGAGGTGATCGAGACCCGCAATGATTCGCAGGAGTGTCGACTTTCCGCTTCCGCTGCTGCCGAGTAGCACGAGGAACTCGCCGGTGGGGACGTCGAGGTCGAGTCCTCGGAGGACAGGTTCGCGCCGACCGGCGAAACTTTTGTAGGCGCCCGCTACTCGAACTTCGAGAGTTCCCATCGCAACTGTCCTTCCGAGGGAGATTGGATGGGGAGGAACGCTGCCTCACGGAAGCGTCTGTTCGTTGCGCTCGCGGACGCGTATCCGGCGCCGCCGCGCAGCGTCGCTTCGAGACGTGTCGCGGCCACTGCGACGACCGAGCCGTCGAGGCGCAGACGGACCAGATCGGCTCCGGACACCGCGGACGGGTCGGTGGCGAATCGGTACAGGCGCTCTCGAAGTGATTCGCCTTGTTGTGCGAGAAGCTCGTATTCGTCGACGAATTGCTCACCGAGACCGTGGAGGCGTGACGATGCTTCCGACAGTGATGCGCGGGCGATGCCGAGACAGAACGAGGTCTGCAGCAGCAGGAAGGTGGGGCGGATGGCGCCGCAGAACTCGGCGAGATCTTCGGAGATGATGTCGGACGCCGGGATTCGGACGTTCTCGAATGTCAGTGACGTCGACGAGGTGGCGCCCAGCGCGAGCAGTTCGGGTGATGAGTTGATGCGGATGCCTGCTGCATCGGCGTGTACCGCGGCGATCACGTGGCCGCCGTCGGTGGTACGGGCGGGAAACACGATCAGTGATTCCGGAAAGACGTTGGAAGCCCAGTGGATCGGACCGGAGATGGTGAGTCCATCGTCGGTACGCTCCGCGAGCAGGGGAAGTTCGCCGAGCCCTGCGAGGTACTTGAGCGCAGCAGCCATGGCAGTGACGCCCACGAGTCGGCCCGATGCGAGCTCGTCACAGTACTTCGCGCGCAGGTGTTCCGGCGCGCGATCGAGGTACTCGAGTGTCATCCGCTGAGCCCACAGCGAGAACCCGACGGTGAGGGATTCGGCGGCGATCCCGTCGATGACCGCGACCATGTGGTCGAGACACTTTCCGCCCAGGCCGTTCTCGAGCAGGCCGAGCTCGCCGATGCGCGCGAGGTCGGTGCGGATGTCGGTCTCGCCGCGATCGAGAGCGGCGGCACGGTCGCGTACGAATTCGGCGATCGTGTCGAGCTGCTCGTTCGGTTTCTGGGTGGCCGCGGTCATCGGGTTACTTATCCTTCGAGGGAGTGGATGCGGTTGATCGGGGTGCTGACGGCTTCGCGAGCGCGAACAACGGCGTCCTCGTCGGGAGCGTTGTAGAAGCACAGGCACTTGTCCATGTCCTCGCGGACGTAGGTACGAAGGAAGCTGACCTCGGGGACGTTCGCGTACTTCGGCGAGTTGGCCTTCTTGCGCGCGAGGTAGGTCTCCATGTCGATGGCATCGGGGATGTCCCACTCGACGAGGTAGCCGGCAACGGGGCGCGCGGCCTTGATCTGGTCGAGCTCGGCGCCGACGAGACGAACCTCGTTGGGGCCCACAATTTCTGCGACGTCGAGGGTGGTTGCCTCGAGCTGTGCTGCGCGGCACGCGGTGAACTCGGCGACCGCGAAGATGCGCGTGCCGCCTGCTGTTACCTGCGACTCGATCAGTTCGCCGCCGCCGGCGACGACTGCGTCGTCGAATGCCTTGATGGCGGCCTCGGCCTGGCCTTCGGTGGGTACGAGTTCGTAGAGATACAGCGACATGGGATCACCTTCCGGGTAGAGCTGGGTGGGCATGCTGACGGCAGGGGTGAGCGCAGGCGTACGTCAGGAGGCGACGGGCGAGGCGAGATATGGGCCGGTCAGCGCGGGAAACGACAACACGCAGCACCGGCCACCCGCACGAGATCCACGTGCAGGCGACGGGTCAGAAGACAGCGTGTCACAGAAGCCACGATACATCTGGATAGAACGATCTGTCTATCGCGCCGATCCGTTAGTCTTTTCTGCGTGCGCACCACAGTCGAAACCCCCGCCAAGCGACCGCCCGCGGAACGACTCCTGGACACGGCCAGCGCGCTGTTCGCCGAGTTCGGTATCCGTGCGGTGGGTGTCGACAGGATCCTCGCCGAGTCGGGCGTCGCCCGCGCGAGCCTGTACTCGTCCTACGGTTCGAAGGACGGCCTCGTCCACGCTTATCTCGATCGCCTCGACCACCGCGATCGCGCCCGGTGGAACGAGGCGGTCTCGGATATCGACGACCCGGTGCAGCGGATCCTGACCTTCTTCGATCTCGCATTCGCCTCGGCACCCGGCAAGAACTTCCGGGGATGCCAGTATGCGAATGCCGCCACGGAATTTCCGGAAGAGCGGATCGAGCCGGTTCTTGCGCATCGCGCGTGGCTCCTCGACACCGTCGTGGAACTACTCGACCGGGCCGGTGCCGCAGACACCGACCTCACGGCCGAGCGCGTGCGGTTGATCTACGACGGGGCGCTCGCCGGTTCGAAGTTCGAACACTCGACCGAGCCGATCCGCCGTGGTCGCGACCTCGCGCAGGCACTCATCGAGGCAGCTCGAAGTGCACGACGGACTCGCGCCGACGTGTGAGCGCACGGAACCCCGTGCCTGCGACTGCAATAGTCGCGAGTACTCCGATCGCGCCAGCGGCTCCGGTCGAACCCTCCTGGCCTCCGACCCTGTAGTCGGCCAGGGCACTGCCCGCGAGGCGATGCTCTCGAACGCCGCGGGCCATGCAGTCCCCGGTCGGTGAAGTCTGCGTGATGTCGCACCCTCGCAACGTTGCGGCTTCGAGCGCGTCGGGGGTCTCGGCGGTGAAGGTCGACACGGCGAGGGTGGACAAGACGCCCGCGACGCCGAATGCGGCGACACCGAGCGCGGTCACGAGCCGGGTGTGCGCCGCGCCCGTTGCGGCGACCACGACCGCCCCGGTGACGAGACCTTCGAGGAGTGCAACCGGAGCGTGGACGCCGTACAGGTACGCGAGCGTCGACAGCGGCATGTGAGCTGCGCCGGAGAGCGCGTACACGACCACGAATCCGGTGACCGCCGCGAACACCGAAGCGCAACCCGCGGTGAATGCGACGGTGAAGGTGCCGGCGGTGGGCGACCACGTGTCGCGGTGGGCAGTGTCGCGGTGGGCAGTGTCGCGAGAGGCAAGGTATGCGCGAAGAGCGACGGCGGTCCCGTATCCGCCTGCGACTCCCACGAGCGCCATGACTGTGGTGTTCGCCCCGAGTGTGGTGAGGCCACCGTCGGCGAACAGGAACGCCTGGACGGTGAGCACGAACGTCAGGCACAGGGCGGCAGCGAAGGGGCCGAGGAGCAGTGCTGCCACTGCGCCGCCGAGGACATGGCCGCTCACTCCGGGCAGGACCGGTACGTCGATCATCTGCATTGCGAAGACGAGTGCCGTCACGAGTGCCGCGGTCGCGGCGGATTTTTCGGTCAGCTCGGTCCGTGCGAGCCATGCGGCGAGCGCGACACCTATCGCGGCCACCACGTAGAACAGTGCCGATGCACGCGGGGTGATAAGTCCGTCGCTCATGTGCATGGCGAGTATGTCCACGGTCAAGATGTCCACGGTCACAGTGCCCCCATCTCACGTTCGTGGGCGCAAGGCTAGCGCCGGTAGGCAGATTCTCGAGCGGCTTTCACCGGGTCGGTTCCGTGTCGAACGTATACACAAACAGGAACATGTTCTATATTTTCTTTCATGTACGAGTGGTCCGACACAGACCTCATGTTCCGCGACGCGCTGCGCGGATTCATCGAGAAGGAAATCCGCCCCCACGTCGATGAGCTCGAGTCCGGTGAGCTCCCGCCGTTCGACATCATCCGCAAGATGTTCGCCGCATTCGGTATCGACGAGATGGCACGCGAGTCCCTCGAGCGGGCCCTCGACAAAGAGGAGAAGGGCGAGAGCGCGTCCGGTGGCTCAGGGGGGATGGGCGGGTCGCCGGGCATGGCGGCACTGCTCAACATCGAAATCGCGGGCGTGAGCCTGGGCCTCGTCGCATCGATGGGTGTGAGCCTGGGGCTCACCGCAGGCACGATCCGTGGTCGCGGCACGCTCGCTCAGAAGAAGCGCTGGCTGCCCGAACTGGTGACCTTCGACAAGGTCGGCGCCTGGGCCATCACCGAGCCGGATTCCGGGTCCGATGCGTTCGGCGGCATGAAGACCACCGTGCGCCGCGACGGCGACGACTACATCCTCAACGGACAGAAGACCTTTATCACCAATGGTCCGTACGCCGACGTCATCATCGTCTACGCCAAGCTCGACGACGGTGACACGACGATCGATCGACGCGATCGCAAAGTTCTCGCGTTCGTGCTGGACAAGGGCATGGAGGGCCTCACCCAGGGCTTGCCGTTCAAGAAGATGGGTATGAATTCCTCGCCCACCGGCGAGTTGTTCTTCGACAATGTGCGCATCACCCGTGATCGTCTGCTCGGGGAGACCGAGGACGGCGGGAAGAGCGACGGTAAGAGCAGTGCGAAGGAATCGTTCGCGGCCGAGCGCATCGGCATCGCCTATCTGTCGCTAGGCATCATCGAGCAGTGCCTGTCGTTGTGCACCGAGTATGCGAAGTCGCGCAAGTTGTGGGGTACCGCGATCGCGCAGTTCCAGCTCATCCAGCTCAAGCTCGCCGAGATGGAGATCGCGCGGGTCAACGTGCGGAACATGGTGTTCAGCGCGATCGAGCGGGCACAAGCGGGCAAGCCGGTGAGCCTGTCGGAGGCGTCGGCGATGAAACTGTATTCGTCACGCGCTGCCACCGAGGTTGCGATGGAAGCGGTGCAGCTCTTCGGCGGTAACGGTTACATGGCCGAATATCGTGTCGAGCAACTTGCGCGCGACGCGAAGTCGCTGATGATCTATGCGGGGAGCAACGAGATTCAGGTGACCCATATTGCGAAGGGGCTGCTGGCCGACTGACCGAAATGACTGTTTTGGGGTGAATTCCCGCAGTTCGCCGGTCCGCTCGGTAATGCGAGAACCGCGCCGAAAGAAACCGGGTAGTGGTAATTGCCCGGCGTCTTCGCATATCTTGGCATGTGACCGAGACGCAGGAGGCATTTTACCTGTGACTGGGGATAACCATAAATTGATGTGCACAAGTATCGGGGAGGATCACGATGCACGGGGGAGAGAACGGGCCGCCAGACCGACCGAGAATCCGGTTCGACGACAGGCCTACCGCGCCGATCAGCATCGACGGCCGGTCGGCGCGCGCCGAACGCACGCGCCAAGCAGTCATCGACGCACATATCGCGTTGATCCGCGATGGTGAACTCAAGCCGACCGGCGCGCAGATTGCCGAACGAGCACGAGTATCACTGCGTTCACTATGGGGCCACTTCGGCGACCTCGAGACGCTCTTCTCGGCAACGGGGGCCGAATTGATGCGTCGTCAGGATGATGCGCACGAACCGGTGGATCCGAATCTGCCGCTCGCGGAGCGCATCGACCGGTACTGCCGTCAGCGTGCCGAGGCGCTCGAGTACATCGCACCCTTCTCGCGGTCGTCGGAGATTCGGGCGCCGTTCTCGGAGGAACTGCGACGCAACCGTCATCGCTATCTCGAGCGAGCGGAAATCGAAGTGCGAATGCTCTTCGCACGAGAGTTCACCCGATCCGACGACACGGCACGTGTTCAGGTCGTGCAGGCGATCGCCATCGCGTCGACGTGGCCTACTTGGGTCTCGCTGCGCGACGTCGTGGGGCTGTCGGTGCCGGATGCAATCGAAGTGATGAAGCGGATGATCAGCGCTCTGGTGGGGTCGATCATGTCGTCGGCAGCGCAGCCTCTACCTGTCTGATCCGGCCGTGCACGAGCCCGGTCTCGCGCACGCGTCCGGAGCGCCGGCGTCCCTCTGCGGCATCGACTGCACAACCGACCGTGTCACCCCGATCTCGTCGAGGAACCGCTCGTCGTGCGAGACCACCACGAGGGCACCTTCGAACGCCTGCAACGCCTGGGTCAGGTGTGCGAGGCTCGGCAGATCCAGGTTGTTGGTCGGTTCGTCGAGGATCAGCAACTGCGGAGCAGGATCGGCAGCGAGGAGGATGGCCAGCGCCGCGCGGAGACGTTCGCCTCCCGAGAGAACTCCGACGGGCACGTCGGCGTCGGATCCTCGAAACAGGAAGCGCGCCAGTCGTGCCCGCACCTCCTGAGGAGGGAGATGCGGCGCGCGCATTTCAGCGTTCGCCACCACCGATTTCGTGTCGTCGAAGATGTCGAGGCGCTGGGGGAGTAGCGCGTACGGCACCAGCGGTCCGGCCACCGCGATCCGGCCCAGCAGCGTCGTCTTGCCCGACCCGTTGGGTCCGCGCACCGCGATGCGTTCGGGCCCGACGATCTCGAGTGGCCCGTCGGCGACCCGGCGACCGGCATGGACCGCAGTGCCGGGCAGGTCCACACGAATCTCGCGGTCGTTTCGCACGGCATCCTGCGCTCGGTCGAGCTGGGCGCGGGCGGATTCGAGGTTGCCCTCGTGTTCGCGGCGATACCGGCCTGCGGACTCCTGCGCCTGTCGTTTACGCATGCCCATGATGATCTTCGGCTCACGCTTGTTCTCGAACATCTTCTTGCCGTAGCGCGCTCGCCGATCGAGTGTGATCTGCGCGGCAGCGAGTTCGCGGGCCTGCCTGCGCACGTCGCTGCGCGCGTCCCGCACTGCAGCCTGTGCCGCCTCCTGCTCGGCTTCGACGATCTGCTCGTAGTCGCTGAAACCGACCCCGAACATCCGGAGACTGCCGTCGCGCAGTTCGGCGATCGACTCCATCCTCTCGAGCAGTTCGCGGTCGTGGCCGGCGACGATCACGGTGCCAGGGAAGCGGTCGAGGGCATCCTGCAGATGTCCGCGGCCGGCCGGGTCGAGGTTGTTGGTCGGTTCGTCGAGCAACAGCACCGCGGGTTCGGCGAGCAGGCGCGCGGTGAGACCGAGCAGAACGGTCTCCCCGCCCGAGAGTGTCCCCACGGTGCGATCGAAATCGTTTTCGTCGTGCAGGATTCGATCGAGTCCGAGCCGATGCACGGTCGCGAGTGCACGCTCCTCGACGTCCCAGCGGTCGCCGACGGCGTCGAAGTCGTCGGCCGTGCCGTCTCCGGATTCGATTCGCCGCAACGCTGTTCGTGCGGTGTCGATTCCGAGGACGGTGGCGACCGACACGGTGGGATCGAGGGTGATGTCCTGCGGCAGGTACGCGACGCTGCCGGATGCCGTCACCGACCCGCGCGCCGGCGACAACTCGCCTGAGATGAGTCGTAGCAGTGTGCTTTTACCGCTTCCGTTGCGTCCGACGAGCCCGGTGCGACCGACGGTGAACGTCGCGTCGAGGCCGTCGAAGACGCGGGTGCCGTCGGGATGCTCGTACGTGAGAGCGGACAGCGTGACACTGCTGGATGCAGAAATGGGTACAGACATACGGACTCCTGGAGGTAAGAGACGGCCCGCACGCATCGTGCGGTGGGTCGAGAACCTCTACAGGAGCAATGCCTTCTCCGAACGCCGGGAACAAAGTCGTGTTCTACGGTAAGCGCAGTGCTGCGGGTCGTGCAAGCGAATAAGTGTCCTGTCGGTTGATCGATGATCTGGTTGATCGATGCTCTGTCGGTTGTCGCACCGTTCACCGGTCCGTGTCCTCGGGCAGCCGCACCGTTCTTCGATCTCCGGCATGATCGTGACCATGCATATCGGTCGACGGACAGGCACGTTCATGACGGCGCTCGCCGTCGCACTCGGCGCTGTGGGTTGCGCGACGGGCCCGGATCAGCCCGACACGGTCGCCGAGGAGTTCGCAGCGGCCCTGGACGCAGGCGACGCAGTGTCAGCTGCCGCGCTCACCACAGATCCGACCGCCGCGCAGGAGATGATTTCGGGACTGTTCGAGGGTCTGAGGAACGACGATCCCACCGTGACGCTCGCGGGGGTCGGCGACGGCGACACGTTCGACCTGGACGTGTCGTGGAACTTCGGGGAGGGGAAGGACTGGTCGTATCGCACGACGGGCTCCGCGATCGAAGATGCCGCAGAGGAGTCGGATGACGACGACGGGTGGCGGGTCCGATGGGACCCGGCCGTGCTCGCGCCGGAGCTGAGTGCGGGCACGTCGCTGCGCTACACCCCGACGACGGGCACACCGCCCACCATCTTCGACAGTGCGGGGCAGCCGCTGATGACTGAGCAGATCGTGACGCTCGTCAACCTCGATTCGTCCGCAGACCCCGCTGCCGTGGCGCCGCTTCTCGCCACCGCGGCGCCGACGATCACCGCGGATTCCCTCGCCGCCGACCTCGCGGAGGCGGCGGGTGCGCCGGTGACCGCGGTGGTCCTGCGCGAGACGGACCTGGCGCCCATCGAGGAGCAGCTTGCGGCACTGCCCGGCGTGACGCTCGCGCCGCAGCCGCGGCTGCTCACCGCCGATCGTGGTCTCTCCTCACCCGTGTGGTCCGGCCTCGACGAGATGTGGCACGACAACCAGGCCGCGACCGCGGGCTGGGCGGTGCAGTCGGTGGCCGCCGACGGAACCGTACGATCGATCGCAGGCGTGGACGCCACCGAGGCCCCCGACCTGCACACCACCATCGATGCGGATCTGCAGACCCGTGCGGAAGCTGCGCTCGCATCGCGCGAGGAGCCGGCGGTGATCGTCGGGATCGACGCCGACACCGGCGCGGTGCGTACCGTCGCGCAGAACGCTGCGGCCGATCGGGAGGGCGCGGTCGCGCTCACCGGGCTGTATCCGCCGGGGTCGACGTTCAAGACGGTGACGACGTCGGCCGCACTGCAGGCAGGACTCGCCGGGCCCGACACGGTGCTCCCGTGCCCCGGGGTCGCGACGATCGGCGACCGGACCATCCCCAACGACGAGAGCTTCGAACTGGGCGAGGTACCGCTGCACACAGCATTCGCGTCCTCGTGCAACACCACCATGGCGGGGCTCGCCGTGGACATGCCGCCGACGGAGCTGACCGACGCCGCATTGCAGTTCGGACTCGGCATCGATTACCTCACGCCCGGACTCGTGACAGTGACCGGCAACGTCCCGCCGATGGAGTCGGTGGCGGCACGTGTCGAGGGTGCGATCGGGCAGGGGCAGGTGACGGCGTCGCCGTTCGGGATGGCGCTCGTTGCCGCGTCGATCGCGGGTGGCGCGACGCCGTTGCCGATGATCGTCGAAGGGCAACCGGCGACCTCCGACCAGGAGGTCGCCCCGGCACCGGACGACACGACTGCAGCATTACGAACAATGATGCGGGAGACTGTAACCGACGGTACAGCGAGCATGCTGAGCGACTTTTCCCAACTCATCGGGAAGACCGGAACCGCAGAGTACGGTGGCAGCAGTGGGGCAGCAGGTACCGCGGGCGGGGCACACGGCTGGTTCATCGGCGCGCAAGATAATCTGGCGTTCGCAATATTCATCGCAGGGGCGGACGGTTCGGCTCCGGCTGTGGAGACGGCCGGACAATGGCTGAGGGGGTGACCTTCTCGGATGTAGCGCAATCGTGACGGCATCGTAGACAACTCGTGCTTGTGGCCGATGTTGCTGGAGTGAAGGTTGGAAAGTATGGGATTTCGAGAGTGGCAGCGCCGGCGCGGCGTTCGCACTGTCGCCCTCGGTGCCGCCGTGGCCGTGGCCGCGGCAGCGGGTTTGAGCACGTTCGTATTCAACGACCCGCGCAGCGACGCCGCAATCCTGGTCGACGATTTCGTCGAGGCACTCAACGACCGTGAACCGGACGTCGCCTCCGAACTCACCTCGTACCCGAACGCCGCCGAGCCCGTGTTGGCGCAGATGTTCGACGGACTGTCCGACGGCAGCGTCGACTACGACGTCACCCAATTCGTCGAACTCAACGAGGATTCCGGGTACTTCACACTCACTGCAGACTGGAGCTTCGGAGAGAACAAGGACTGGCGCTACCAGGTCGACGGCTCCGTCCGGAAGCTGGCCGTGGGCTGGCGGGTGTCGTGGAGCCCCAACGTGGTCGCGCCCGACCTTGCAGGCCGCACCGTCCACCACGTGCGCACGGATGCCGCCCCGCCCAAGATCTTCGACCGCACGGGCAAACCTCTGATGGAGGAGCAGACCATCAATGCGGTCGTTCTCAACCCCGAGTTCATGCCCGACCAGGTCGCCAGCACGACACGGCTCGCCGAGGTCCTCGCTCCGGTGGCGCCCGTCATCACCTCCGAACTCATGCAGGAACGGCTCGCCTCCGATCCAGGAGCCAGGATCACCGCGGTCAAACTCCGCGACCAGGACTACCAGTTCCTCGAAGATGACATCGTCGCCGTCCCCGGTGTCGAGGTCATCAAGACACCCACGCTGATCAGCTCCGATCGACGGGTCTCGACGCCGCTGCTCGATTCGCTCCGCTCGGCGTGGCAGCTCGAACGCGACCGCACCGCCGGATGGGCCGTGACGCTCGAAGACCCCGAACAAGGCCCGATCCAGGTCGCCGGTGCCCAAGGGCCACCGCCTCCGGATCTGACCGCCACGGTCGACTCGCACGTACAGCTCGCAGCGAAGGAAGCCGTCGTCACGGCGGGTACCCCCGCGGCGCTCGTCGCGATCCAACCGTCGACCGGCGGCATCCTTGCCGCAGACGTCAACAATCAGGCCATGGAACTGGGGCCCGTGGCCACCCGGGGCCTCTACTCGGCGGGCTCCGTCCTCGATCCCGTGCGCTTGGCGGCCGGACTCGACCGCGGTGTCGCCCCCGGCTCGGTGGACACGAACGATCTCGCCGACACCGCGCGTCGACTCGGCCTCGGTGTGGAGTACTCGGTTCCGGGCTTCGATTTCGAGACCGCACAGATCGGTCACGGCCGGTCGGGAGTTGTGCAGTTCACCGGCGACGGCGACGACGATTCACTCGTCAGCCCGCTCGGCGCGGCACTGCTCGCCGCCTCGATCGCGCGAGGTGAGGCAACCGCGCCCACGCTGGTGCAGGGGCAGCCCGCGACCGTCACCGATACGCCCGAGCCCTTGCCTGCGAATGTGACCGACGCTCTGCGTGGACTGATGATCGACAATGTGCAGAACGGTCCGGCGTCCTTCCTCAAGGGGCACCCGGGCCTCGCGGGGATCGCGGCCGCTGCCGGGGACGACCGGTGGTTCTTCGGCTACACCGGCGACGTGGCGTTCGCAGTGTTCGTCGCCGACGCAGACGGCGGCGACCGGGCCGTGAAGATGGCCGACCGATTCCTCATCGAATTGGCGAAGCCACCCACATGATCGGGCCGGCGCACCTGCCCTGACCAGCGACCCTGATCCGGCACAGGTACGTTCGAGCATCGTGACGATTGTCGAGGTACTGCTGCTCGTCGTCGCCGGGTTCTTCGCCGGTGTCGTCGGGTTCGTCACCGGTCTCGCATCGCTCGTGTCGTATCCGGCGTTGCTCGCGGTGGGGTTGTCGCCGGTCGCTGCGAATGTCACCAACACCGTCGCCATGGTCGGCGTCGGCGTGGGTGCGCTCAGTAACTCTGCTCGCGAAGTGGTCGACACGGGGCCGCGGGTGTGGCGGTGGACGGCATATGCGGCGCTCGGGGGTTTGACCGGCGCTGGGGTGCTCCTGGTCGCGCCGGCCGGATCGTTCGAGGCCACGGTTCCTTTTCTCGTCGCGTTCGCGTCCCTCGCCCTGCTGCTGCAGCCGAAGATCCGTGAGCTGGCCGGTGGGCGTGATCTTCCCCGGGTGTTCGCGGCAGCGCTGTTCGTGGTCGCGGTGTACGGCGGCTATTTCGGGGCGGGTGCGGGTGTCATCTTTCTTGCTCTGACTCTGATCTGTACGTCCGAGTCGATCTGGCGCGCCAGCATCCTCAAGAGCTATCTGCTCGGCGTCGCCAATCTGGTCGCGGCGATCGGCTTCGTGTTCTTCGGACCGGTCCACTGGGTTGCCGCGGCGGCCATGGCGGTGGGCGCGTTCGCCGGAGGATGGTGTGGTCCGCCGCTGGTGAAGCGGATCCCGCCGAACCTGCTGCGGGTCGCAGTGGCCGTGGCGGGTTTCGGTCTTGCCGGGTGGCTGGCGCTGGCCGGTGCTAGTGCACTCCCTGCATGAGCTTGCGTATCCGCGGAGTGAACGCGATCAGGATCAGGCCCACGGCGATCGAGGCGCCGCCGATCCACAGGTAGTACGGCACCTCGTTGTTCTCGTCGTAGTACCCGGCCAGCGTGCCTGCCATCGCGCTGCCCAGCGCAACCGAGAGGTAGAACAGGGCGACCATCTGGGTGTGGAAGTTCTTGGGCGCGAGTTTGGTGGACAGCGACAGGCCGACCGGCGACAGGAACAGCTCGGCAAGCGTGAACAGCAGCAGGATTCCGACGAGACCGAGCAGTGGGGCACTGTTGGCGCCGCCACCGGCCATCGGGATGAAACACAGGAACGCGATGCCCATGATGATGGTGCCGCATGCGAACTTGATGGGCGACGAGGGTTGCCGCGGCCCGAGCTTCGTCCAGGCGGCGGCGAACACGCCGGCGAACAGGATGATGAAGACGGGGTTGATCGACTGGACCCACGACGGCGGGAACTCCCAGCCGAACAGGTCGCGGTTCAGGCGTGTGTCCGCATACACCGCGACCATCGTGAACTGCTGCTGGAAGAGCGACCAGAACATGGCGCTCGCGAGGAACATCGGGATGAACGACCAGACCCGGCTACGTTCGATCGGTGTGATCTTCTTGCTTGTCAGGATGAGTGCGAAATAGGCGAGTGCCGCGAAGATCGTCAGGGCGACCACGATGTCCGACATGTTGCCCGAGGTGATGACGCCGGTCGTCGCGAGGACGGCGATGACGACGATCGCGAGCGCTGCGCCGCCCGCGACCCGGAGACGGAGGTCGGCGGGGAGCGGATTCGGCGGGGCCGCGCCGATGTTGCCGAACTGTTTGCGGTAGATCGTGTACTGGGCGAGACCGAGGAACATGCCGACCGCGGCCAGGCCGAATCCCCAGTGGAAGCCGTAGCGGGTCTGCATGAAGCCGGTGAGCAACGGTCCGACGAGGGCACCGAGATTGATGCCCATGTAGAAGATCGAGAATCCGGCGTCGCGGCGCTCGTCGTCCTCGTCGTACAGGTCGCCGACCATCGACGTCGCGGTGGCTTTGAGCCCGCCACTGCCGAAGGCGACACAGATCAGGCCCACCCCGACCCCGATGAACGCGGGAAGTATCGCCAGCGCGATGTGGCCGATCATGATGAGCACGGCGCTGTAGAACAGTGTGCGTTCGGCGCCGAGGATACGGTCGGCGATCCAGGCTCCGACGATCGTCGACAGGTATACGGTGCCGCCGTATGCGCCCACGATCGAGGTGGCGGCCAGCTGGCTCAGGCCCAACCCGCCGTCCGAGGCCGAGTAGTACAGGTAGTAGATCAGGATGCCCTGCATGCCGTAGAACGAGAACCGCTCCCACATCTCGACACCGAAGAGGTTGGCGAGTGGGAGCGGTTGTCCGAAGAACCGGCGGTCGGTTTTCGACTCGGTCGGGGGCGCGGTGTCGCTCATGAAAATCACTGTCGCACCGACGCGGGGCATGATGGGGCTGATTGCGCCATCGATCACATGGTTGTGATGATCACACGGTGGTGATGATCATCCGGCATCGACCCGGCGACGGATGACCGCCTGAGCGATGACACGCCATCCGATGAGCACGGCACCGAGGAAGAGCGTCGCGATGATGATGAAGGCCGTCGCGGTGCCCTGACCGCTCAGGGCGCGCAAGAGCATCCCTCCGACGAGCGCGCTCGCCCAGAGGATCAGCCCCGTGGGGACTGCGGCGTAGGCGTCGAACTTGTCGCGGTAGAGCCATGCGGTGAGGAACCACCCGATGGTCAGTCCGCCGAGGAACGGCCATGCCGTTCCGGCCAGGCCCACGAGGTCGAGTGCTTCGTCATGGCTGGATCGTCCGACTGCAGCGAAGACGACGACCAGGATGACGTCGAGGACCAGCGCGGGTGCGTACTTTCTCACCCGTCCAGGGTATCCCCGGTGCTCGTGGGCCCGGCTCGAGGTGTCAGGCCTGCGCGACGGCCTCGATCTCGATGTTCAGGGTGATCTTGTCGCCGACGACTGCTCCGCCGCCTTCGAGAGGCATCTCGATGGTGATGCCGAAGTCCTTGCGGTTGATCACGGTGGTGGCCTCGAAGCCGGCGACAGCGCCCTGGCCCATACCCGGGTTGACGCCGTTGAACTCGAGCTTCAGCTCGATCGGGCGGGTGATGCCGTGCAGCGTGAAGTCGCCTGCGAGGACGAAGTCGCCGTTGTCGGCACGCACGCCCGTGGTGGCGAACGTCGCGACGGGGAACTGCTCGGCGTCGAAGAAGTCGGCGGACTTGATGTGTGCGTCTCGGTCGGCGTTCTTGGTGTTGATCGAGTCGACCTGGATCTCGGCGTTGGCGGTGGCGGTGCCGTCCTCGGCAACGACGATGGTGCCGGAGAAGTTCTCGAAGGTGCCGCGGACCTTGCTGACCATGAGGTGGCGGACCGAGAAGCCGACGCTGGAGTGGACGGGGTCGATCGCCCAGGTGCCTGCGGTCAGGCCGGGGAGGATGGTGGTGCTGGCGGTCATGAGGCGCTCCTTGGGTGAGTTCGATGATTTGTTGAATCTTCAACTGCTGACAGATCAAGGATGACACAAGTTAGTTGAGTTCGCAACTACTTTCTTCCGAACGGATTCAATCGGGCTGAAGAACGGTCCGTTCGGCAACGGGGTCGATCTCCGCGCCGGCGCTCGCGCCCCGATACAGCATCGCAACGGTGATCCACCCGATCACCGCCACGAACACGACGCTCACCGACCGGTACACGAACACCGCGGCGAGAGCCTGCGACGCACTCAGGCCTGCTGCGGTCAACGTTGCGATCAGCGTGCCGTCGACGAATCCGAGACCGGCGGGCGCCAGCGGCACACTGCCGACCGCCTTCGCGGCGGCGTAGGCGATGAGTAGGCCGGCCAACGAGGGAGTGCCGCCGACCGCCCAGCACGCGAACCCGAGGCAGATCATGTCGAACACGCGATTCGAGCTCGACCATGCGGACGCGGCCAGCATGTCGCGTCGCCGGAGCCGAACAGCCTCGAGCTGTGACAGAGCACGCTCGAACGCGTCGACCCCGGCGTCGGCCGACCTTCTGATCAGCCTGTTGAACCGCTCGAGATTCCACGTGACGAAGGTCTTGACCGACGAAGGGCTCTGCGCGACATACCGCAGGCCGAGGAGCAGTCCGCCGGCCACTGCGATGGACAACAACAAGGTGGCCGGGCTGATCGATGAACCGACGGCGAATGCGCCGACGACCCCCAGAGCTGCGAGAGTGGCGGTGGAGACGACCCCCGACACCGCGAGCTGCCAGGACGCGACCGCCGGCGTCGCTCCCCAGCGTCGCGTCTGTCGGTAGGTGAAGGCCGTCGAGAACACGAGACCTGCCGGGAGCGTCACCGCCATCGCGGTACTGCCGTAGACCACCGAGGTGGACCGCGGCAGACTCACCTGAACTCCACCCGCCCGCAGCACTTTGCGGAGCAGACCTGCGAACGCGCTCAGCGACAGGAGTTGCGCGAGCACAGCGGCCGCGGCCCAGCCCCAGCGCATTTCTGTGAGGGCCCGCCAGGATTCGCTCATCGTGGGCCACAGGTAGATCGCCTCGACAACGAGGAGGGCGATCAACGCGACCGCGGACACCCATTTGATCCACCGAAATCGGCCCCGTCGCGGTGTAGCGTCGGGGCCAGATCTGTCCTCATGCGGCTGCGCCACCGGGCCAGCGTATCGAACGCTGTCGGCACACTCGTATGGTTACCCGTCGGTCCGCATGGTTATCCGTCGGTCACTCCCGGCTCGGGAGACCGGGCGGGCCACGCGAGATGCGTCATGCGCCCCCGTCCACGCAGCTGGACCTCGTCACCCAGCTCCCAGTGACTACGTTCTTCGTCGTCCGCGAAGTACAGGGCGCTCGACGACGCGAGCACCCGGCTGGGACGCAGTTTCGCGAGTTCGGTCAGCCGCGATGCCTCGTTGACCGGGTCGCCGATCACGGTGTATTCGAAGCGCTCCGCTGCGCCGATGTTGCCGGCCACCGCGAGGCCGGCAGAGACACCGATGCCGATGTCGAGACCGGTGATCTCGTTGAGCGCGAACCGCAGCTCGCGCGCCGCGGCCAACGCGGCAGTGGGGGCATCGGGACGGTCCAGCGGTGCACCGAAGATCACCAGGGCGGCATCGCCCATGAACTTGTTCACGAAACCGTGGTGCCTGTCCACGACGTCGACGACCACCCGGAAGAACTCGTTGAGCAACTCCACGACCTCGCTCGGGGGGCGCTCGGCGGCCGTGGCCGTCGAGCCCACCATGTCGACGAACAACACGGCCACGTAGCGCGTCTCGCCGCCGAGATCGGTCCCGTACTGCAGGGCCCGGCGCGCGACGTCCTCGCCGACGTGCTGACCGAACAGCTCACGCAACCGTCGACGCTCGTCGGACTCGGACATCATCCGGTTGAAGCCCACCTGCAGCCTGCCGACCTCACTGCCGTCGAACACCTCGACCTGAACCCCTGACGCACCGCGTTGAACCCTTTCGATGGCCCAGCGCAGCTGTTTGATGGGGTCGGAGATCTGCGACGAGGTCAGCAGCGACAGGACGAGTGCGAGCCCGATCGACATCACGGCCAACGCCAGCACCGACCACGCGAGCGCATCGGGACCGAACTCGTTGTCCGTGGACAGCTGGGTGACGCACAGCAGCACGATCCCGGCGACCGGCATCAGGGTGCCCAAACCCCAGGTCATCGCCAGGCGGGTGCCGACGCCGGGCGCCATTGTCCGATCGAATCGTCCCTCGCTCAGCGCGCGTGCGGCCACCGGCCGGAGGATGCGTTCGCCGAGCATGTAGGTGAAACCGAACGTGCTCGTCGCGGCCATCGCGACGGTGATCGCCACCGTCACCGCGAGCGACGGCATCTCCTCCGCGGTGAGGAACACGAACAGCACGCCACCGAGTAGCCACAGAACCAGGTGCACGATCGCCTGACGCAGCGGGGCGTGCAGCGCGGCCATCTGCTCGGACCGCGTCGGCGGGCCGCCCCGCAATTGCCACCGCACCACCGACCGCAACATCAACGCCGCCGCGCTCAGGCTCACCACACCCGCGAACGCGAGGTAGACGGCGAAAATACTGAAGTTTCGGACCCTGTCCGCGATGATGTGCTCGTTCTCGTCGACGGGCAACCCGTACCGCACGAAGGCGAACACCAGCATGGCGCCGAACAGGTTCGAGGCGCCCATCGAAGCCATATAGAGCGGCCAGCGACTACGCAACGTCGACGCGACTGCACGATATGACCTCAGCACGACTTCAAATCAAACCACTGTGCGCACGGTCACATCACCTTGTGGTCGCACTCGGGGGTCACCGAGTGGTTGGATTCACCGAAAAACGACCACGACGGCGAGGAGGGCGGAGACGGTGAAATCCATACCCGTGCCTTCGGGAACGGCAGATCCGGACGCTCCGCTGTGGCGCGCCGCGCAGGTCTTTCGCCTGGTCACCGTCGTTTACGCGGTCAGTTCGCACTTCTCGACCGTCCAGAACTACACCGATGAAGCATTGAGCTGGTTCCTCATCGGTGTGCTCGTGGTGTGGTCGCTGACCTCGGCGCTGCTCCTCTCACGCGGATCTCGGGAACGTCCGGTGGTCGTTGCCGTCGACCAGATCACTGCGATCGCACTCATGGCATCGACCCGCCTGATCTCCGATCACGACTGGTACAGCCACCACCAGACGATGCCCACCACACTGTGGGTCGCCAACGCGGTCATCTCTGCCGCGCTCTTCGCCGGTCCGCTCGCCGGAATCGCCTCCGCTCTCGTGATGGCCGCGGTCAGCGCGGTGGTGCGCGACCAGGTCAACCTCGACCTCTGGTCCGACGCGACCGCGCCCGTTCTCGTCGCATGCGGCGTCGCGATGGGATTCGCGATGAGGACGGCCCGGACGGCGCACCGTCAGCTCGAGGACGCAGTGCGGATCGCTGCGGCCACGGAGGAACGTGACCGGCTCGCCCGGCAGGTCCACGACGGTGTCCTTCAGGTGCTCGCGCTCGTACAGCGCCGCGCAGACGAGGACTCGGGACTCGGTGTCGATCGGGTCGAGCTCGCACGGCTGGCCGGCGAACAGGAAGAGGCGCTGCGTCGCCTGATCTCCGAACAGGACACCGAAGTCGATCGAGGTGGGCAACACGTCGACCTGACCGCCATGCTGCGCATGCGGGTCGACGGTGATGTCACCGTCGCCGCGCCCGCGGATCCCGTCGTGATGGACAGGACGCGCGCGGGAGAGCTGGTCGCGCTCGCGACCACCGCCCTCGATAACGTCGAGCACCATGCCGGACCTGACGCCAGGGCATTCGTGCTGCTCGAGGATCTCGGCGACGAGATCGTGCTCTCCGTCCGTGACGATGGCATCGGGATCGAAGCCGGACGCTTGGCCGCAGCATCTGCGCAGGGACGCCTCGGAGTATCGAAATCGATCGTAGGTCGGGCACGATGGCTCGGCGGCGTCGCGGAACTCGAGACCGCGCCGGGCGAAGGCACCGAGTGGGAGATCCGCGTCCCCAAGGAGGAACCGCATGGCTGAGATCACCGTGATGGTGGTCGACGACCATCCCATCTGGCGCAGCGCTGTGTCCCGCGACCTCGAAGAAGCCGGCTTCCGCGTGGCAGCGGAGGCCGACAGCGTGAGGACGGCCCGTGCGCGAGCCGTCGTCGAACCCACCGTGGTGCTGATGGACATGTCGTTGACGGACGGCAGTGGGACGGATGCGACCCGAGCGGTGCTCGAGGTGTCGCCGCGGTCGCGGGTGCTCGTGCTGTCTGCATCGTCCGAACGCGCCGATGTTCTCGGCGCAGTGAAGGCAGGGGCGTCCGGATATCTCGTCAAGAGCGCGTCGGCCGCTGAACTCGTCGACGCTGTCGTCAAGACCGCAGCGGGGCACGCCGTGTTCACGCCAGGTCTCGCGGGGCTCGTACTCGGGGAGTACCGGAAACTGTCGGTGTCGAATCTGCGCGCCTCGGCGACGCCGACCCTCACCGACCGCGAAACCGAGGTCCTGCGACTCGTCGCGAAAGGAATGTCGGCAAAGCAGATCGCGTCACGCCTGGTGCTGAGTCACCGCACGGTCGAGAACCATGTGCAGGCGACGCTGCGCAAACTTCAGCTCGCCAATCGGGTGGAGTTGACCAGATACGCGATCGAACAGGGCTTGGGCTGACTTTTCGGGGCCGTCCTGAGTGGTTCTGGGCACTGCGCGGTGCGCAGGCGACTCTAAAGTGGACGGCATGGACCCGAAGGATCTGAGAGTGTCGGACGCAGAACGTGAACACGTGGGTGAGCTGCTGCAGCGCGCAGTCGGCCAGGGCATGTTGTCGCTCGGTGAATTCACCGAACGGATGGACACCGTGCTCGCCGCGAAAACCCGCGGAGACCTGAACCAGGTGCTGGTCGATCTACCCGGCATCCAGATGCGCCCGGAGTTCCGACAGCAGTTCCCGCCGCAGCCTGCGCCGGCCTACGAGCCTCAGGTTGCTACCGCTACCACCCCCTCGATCTATCAGTCGGGAGCCGGGTCCGTTCTCAAGGGGCGGATGTCGACGATCGCGCGCAAGGGTCGATGGGAGGTACCGCCGGTGTTGCAGCTCGATACCGTGGCGTCGTCGGTATCGCTCGACTTCACCGAGGCCGTCATGCAGACGCAGGTCGTGCGGATCGAGGTCAGCGACTATCTCAGCTCGATCGGCATCGTGGTTCCGATGGAGGCGACCGCCGACATCAACGGACTGGAGGCCATCGCCTCGTCGGCGGAATCGAAGGTGGGCACGGGCGCCCCGTACGGCCCGCTGCACTTGGTTGTGGTCGGCAAGATTCGCGCGGGAAGCCTGACAGTCGCGCCCCCGATGGGTGCGCGACTGCGCAAGTTCCTGCGGGGAATCTGATTCCCGGGGCGGCACCTTCTCCTGGCGACGCTTCTATGGACGACGCTGCCGGGCGATCAGTTCGCTGACGCTGATGGTTTGATCGTCGTCGTCGTTGAGGCGTCGCCTGCCCTGCGTGTCGGGACCGCGGGAATCCCGGCTCGGAGGGGGCCGACGGCGGTCGTCGGGCCGGGGCGGTTCAGGACGGTTCCCAGGGTCGTTCTGCGCAGGGTTGTTCTGTGGAGGGTTGTTCTGTGCAGGGTTGTTCTGCGCTGCGTTGTTCGCTGCCGGGTCGTTCGGAGTCCTGGCTTCGGGTTGCCGGGGTCCGTCGGGATTCCGGCCGGAGGGCGACGGCGCCCGCCGCATCTGTGAAAGCCAGCTCTCGATGGCCTGCGGATCACGGCCCGGTGTGTGAGGGGCATGCGCCCCGGGTTGAGCGGCCTGCGCCTGCGGCCCAGGCGACTGCCCCTGGGCGGGGGCCGGGGCAGGACGCCCCGTGCCTTCCTGGACGTTCTCTCCGGTGTTGCCGGGTGTCTGAGGTCGCACGTCCGTGCGCGGCAGCGGCGGAGGCACCGATCCACGCTGTCGGCGCGGCAGCGGCGGCATCGCCGCGGTCTGCGGCTGTTCGCGCGGGGGCTGTGCGGGGCCCTGCTGTCGCGGAGAAACCGGCTGCTGAGGGCCTGCCGCCCCGCGGCGGGGGAGGGGACCAGCCGGATTACCGGACGCAGGCATCGCGCGAGTAGGCAGCGGAGGCTGACCCGGACCCTGCTGACCGGCACCCTGCTGACCCGGAGCCTGTTGGGGCGGAACGGGTGGCCGTCCACGACGCATCGGTGCGGAAACCTGGTCACCGCGGCGAGGCGGAAGCGCGTCGCCGCGCGGTGCCTGCGCGACACCCGGCTGACCCGGCTCGCGGGCTGCGGGTGGACGCCCATGCGAGCGACGCTGCGGAGGCGGAAGGTCGCGTGTCCGTCGTTGTTCGGAGGCGGGGCGCGGGGCGGCGATCGTGGGCATCGGCTGCGTCATCATGTCGTTCGCGCCCTCGGCATCGCCGAACATGCCCTTCGGGAACCGGTGCGATCCCGTCGCCGTGATCGTCGAGGGTCCGAACATGCCGACGGTGATGAGCTCGGGCACGTCGTCGGGCATCAGCTCGTCGGGCAGGATGGGCTCGGCGAGACCCACCTTCTCCTGGATCCGTTTCATCCATTCGGGTGCCCACCAGCAGTCGTCGCCGAGCAGTTTCATCACGGCCGGGACGAGGAACATGCGGATCACGGTCGCGTCGATGATCAGCGCGGCGATCATGCCGTACGAGATGTACTTCATCATCACGAGTTCGGAGAATGCGAACGCCCCGGTGACGACGATGAGGATCAGCGCCGCGGCGGTGATGATGCGACCGGTGTGGGAGGTACCGATGCGGATTGATTCGGTGGTGCTCGCTCCTTGCGATCTGGCCTCGACCATGCGTGAGAGGAGGAATACCTCGTAGTCGGTCGACAGGCCGTAGATGATCGCGATGATGAGCACGAGCACCGGCGACATGATGGGGCCGGGGGTGAAGTTCAGCAGGCTCGCACCATGGCCGTCGATGAAGATCCAGGTGAGGATGCCGAGGGTCGAGCCGAGCCCGAGTGCGCTCATCAATGCGGCCTTGATCGGCAGCACCAGCGACCCGAACGCAAGGAACATCAGAATGGTCGTGAGCACCACGACGAACACGATCATCAGGGGCAATGTCTCGAGCAGTGCCGCGATCGAGTCCTGCTCGATCGCGGGAGTGCCGCCCACGTACACCTCGACGCCGTCGGGCCAGGACGCCGAATGCAGGTAGTCGATGGTGTCGGCGGTCGCATTGCGATCGACGAGACCGGCCTTGAGGACGCGGACGCCGTCCTTCGCGGGGCCTTCGATGGTGAATTTCTCGACGAGCCCAGGCGCGGCGCTGCCGGTCTGGATGATCTGGTTGAGGTCGCCGCCCTCGGCGCCTCGGATGACGAGCTTGACCGGTTCGGTGCGTTGCCCGGGGAACAGTTCGTCGAACTGCGCCTGCGCGGCGCGGGTCTCGTGGCCCGGCGGAAGGTACGTCTCGTTGATGCCGCCGAACTTGATACCGGTCAGCGGCATGATGAGCAGGAGCAGGCCGATGACCGTCGGGATGGTCACCTTCATCGGGTTCAGCATCACCCAGCGGGTCAGACGACCGATGAAGCTGTTCTCGACCTGTTCGTTCGACTGGATCTGCCCGAACTTCTTCATGCCGAACTTGTCGATGCGCCGACCGAGGATCGCGAGGATCGCGGGTAGCACCGTCACCGACGTCAGCGCGGCCAGCGACACGGTTGCGATCGCACCGTAGGCCACCGACTTGAGGAAGCCCTGCGGGAACAGCAGCAGACCGCCGAGGCTGGTGATCACCATCGTCGCCGAGAACACGACGGTGCGTCCGGACGTGACGACGGTGCGGCGCACCGCGGCGGCCGTCTCGTAGCCTTCGGCGAGTTCCTCTCGGAACCGCGACACCATGAACAGGCCGTAGTCGATCGCGAGACCGAGCCCGATCAGCGACACGACCGGTGCGACGAACGTGTTGACTTCGGTGAAGTTGGTGATCAGGCGGACGATGCCGTTGGCCGCGACAACTGTCAGGCCACCGGTGATCAGCGGCAGTGCCGCAGCGATGACACCACCGAACACGAAGAACAACAGGATGCCGACCGCGGGGATCGCGAGGATCTCCATGCGCTTGATGTCGTTGGCCATCGTGTCGTTGAGCGAGCCGGTGACCGGCTGCAGCCCGGCGAGCTGGACGTCGACGCCGTCGATCTGCAGCGCATCCTTGACGTCGCGGAAGTTGTTCGCGATCTCGGTGTCGTTGTCGCCGGCGATCGCGAGCGATGCCACACCGTGCTGTTTGGAATCGTCTGCCAGTGCAGGCAGCGCAGGGGCGCTGTCCGTGCGCCAGTACGCACCGTTGAGCTTGAGGACCTGGTCCGGATTGTCGGCGACCCACGAGTTCAGGCCGGCCGTGACGGCCGCTGTGAACTCGGGGTCGTCGACAGTCTTGCCCTCGGGCGCAGTGATGAGTGCCAACACATCGCCGTTGGTGTCTCGACCGAAGGTTCCGTCGGCCAGCTTCGCGGCCGTGACGGATTGTGAGCCGGGGTCGTCCCAGCCGCTCTGGCTGAGATGGTCGTTCAGGCTCAGGCCGTACCCTGCGAGCCCGAGCAACGCCGCGACCATCACCGCAATGACGGTGAAACGCGCACGGACGACGAGCTCTCCCCAACGGTCGAACACGTAAATCTCCTATTCGGCGACGCTCTTGCGCCCCGCAAGAAGGGCTGAAAGCGGTCGGAAAGGCTGCAGCCACGCACCCTCGTCTGGCAGCGATTCCAGGCTGACCCGCGGCAGCGGCTCACGGAACACACCGGGGATGTCCTCGAGATCGACGAAGTCGAGGATGTCCGAGGTCACCGCCCAACTGGCGTGTTCACGGAAACCGAGCACCTGCACTGCGACGCCGGCTGCGGCGAGTTCCTCGAGAGGTTCTCGGAACGCCTGCCCGTCGGCGGATGCCACCATCACACCGGCGAGACCTTCGCTGCGCCGCAGCTCGATGTGCTCGAGCATATCGGAATCGACGTCGCTGTCCTCGTCGATCTTGGGTTTGGCGAAGACCGCGAAGCCCACGTTACGCAGAGCTTCCACCCAGGGGCGCACGACGTCGGCGCTGCCCGGCGCGATGTTCGTGAAGACCGTCGCCTCGGCTTCGAGGGGCGACGTGCGGTGACGCGACAGGTCGGCCGTGCGGCTCAGGAGCCAGCGGCCCAGCGCATCGAACCGCGGCCGGTATGCAGCAGTGGGGCGACCGCCGAGGATCGCGCCGAGGCCCATGTCGAGGTTCGGTGCATCCCAGACGAGCAGCACGCGCCCGGGTCGTTCGGTGCTGTCGATCACGGCGGTGTCGGTCACACCGGGCACTTCTTCATGGACGCTCATGCTCCGATCTTCCCCCAGATCATCTCGGCGATGTCGCTACCCACCTGGTGAGCCTTGTCCTCGAACTTCGTGACCGGACGCTCGTGGCTGATGGGGGACTCCCACGTCACATCTGTGAGCTGGGGCTCGGCGTTACCGGCCTCCAGGATCCACTCCGCGTACTCGGCGTGGTCGGTCGCCACGTGCAACACGCCGCCCGGCTTCAGCCGACTCGCGATGAGGGCGAAGGTCTTGGGCTGCAGCAGCCGGCGCTTGTGGTGCCGCGCCTTCGGCCACGGGTCAGGGAAGAAGACCCGGACACCGGTCAGGGACTCCGGCGCGACCATGTGCTCGAGGACCTCGACGGCATCGCCGCGCAGGATCCGCAGATTGGAGACGGGCGCATCGGTGCCTTCGGTGCGCTCGATCCGCTGCAGGGTCTGCGCGATGCCGGGGCGGTAGACCTCGACGGCGATCAGATCGATGCCGGGCTCGGCCTGCGCCATCGCGACGGCAGCGGTGCCGGTGCCGGAGCCGATCTCCAGGACCAGGGGAGCCGAGCGGCCGAACCACGCGTCGGTATCGAGCAGGTCGTCGCCGACATCGCGACCGAGTTCGGGCCAGCGGCGGTCCCATGTGTCCTGCTGAGGGTCGGTGAGTGCTCCGCGGCGGGAGCGGAAACTCGTCACCCGCGGATACAGGCGGTTCCCCCTGGACTGCTGCTCGTCGAGCATGTCGGTCGTGTCCTGATCGGCGTGGTTCACCCGACCATTGTCACGTATCGGCAGAGTGCGTGGCAGGAGTGACCGGTGTGACCACAGGGTTTTCTCAGGATGACAGCCCGGATAACGCGGCCGGGACGCCTCAGGAGGTGGTCTCTGTCACACTTTGTCGCAACGATCGGGGGCATGGTGGGGGATTCGAGTGCGCCGTATTCGGATACGGGGTTGTGGCGCCGGCTCGCAGACGAGGTGGATCGACTGGACCCGGACGCGGGGCGCATGCTGCACGGCGCACTCGCCGGGTACACCGCGCCCTTGCGGATCCAAGTCGCGGGACGTGCGGGTGTCGGACGCGGAAACGTGCAGCGCGCGCTGTCAGTGCTGCCCGGTGCGTGGGAGTCCGCTGCGTGGGAATCCGGTGCGTGGGAGTCCGCTCTCGTCGATGTTCCGGGTGTGCCCGATCCCGTCCTCGACGCCGACATCGTCGTCTACGTGCTGCCCACCCGGCTCGGTCCGACGTCGATGCATCCCGCCGACCGGCGGACTCTCGACACACTCGATCCCCGTCGCGTCGTCGTGGTGGTCGCGGGGGACACGCCGGTCTCCGGCCTGACGGCGCCCGTGTTCGTGCAGGACGATCCGTACTTGGGTGCGACGATCGCCGGCCGCGTCGACGGTGCGCATCTCCTGCGTCTCGAGGATTTCGTGTGCACGGTCGCGGGGATCGCGGCGTCGCCGCAGGCACGGGACGTGATCGAAGCGGCACTCGAGGATGCTGGAGTTTCGATCGGATGAGCGACGCCGACGATGTTCTACGCCGCTGGAACCCGCGCGGCTGGGCGCGACTGCACCGATCGTCGATCCCGAACTCCGGTGTGGCGGTGGTGCGGGTCGCGGGGGTGGCGGGGTCGGGCCGCACCACACTCGCCGCCGAGCTCTCCGAACTCGGCGGCGTCGAATACGTCCCGGAGGGGGACGCTCCGGTGGTGCTGATGGTGCTCGACGCCTCGTCGGTCCTCGGCCGCACCGAACTGACCGAACTCGACGCGGCCGCGCGTGAGGCAGCCGACGTGGTGTTTGCGATTACCGGCATCGACCGCTACCCGGGATGGCGGTCCATCCGCGACCGTGACATCGAACTGCTCCACCGGCACGCATCGTGGCTCGCACGCGTCGTGGTGATCCCGGTATCGGCGGTCGCTGCGGCTCGGGCGCGGGAGATCGGTGGCGATGCCGGGCCGGTTCTCGCACTCGAGTCGGGAATCGTCGGCGTGCACGAGGCGATTCTCGCCGCGGTGGCCACATCCGCGCAGGGCCGGGCGACGCGCACGGCGGTCGTCGCCCGGACTCGCAGCATGATCGTCGCGCAGATCGCTGAGCTCTCCGCCTCGGACGGCACCGCCGATCTCCGTGCCGAGCGGGCACGCCTCGCGGCGCGACCGGTCGGTTCCGAGCATCGCCGCGACTTTCATCGCGCCCGGGTGGAATCGATGCAGGAGCTCGCTGTGCGTGCGAGAGAGGCATCGGTGGAGTTACGCGGCATGCTCGATGACGGCTCCGCCGATCCGGGTGACGTGGAGATTCTGCTGGCCGCGCACGCGCAGCGCCTGCGCGAGGAGGTGGCTGTCGCCGTCGAGCACAGACTCGGAATTGTGACGCAGGCGCCGATCGTGGAACCGGCACCCGTCCCTCAGATGCCGGGCCGTCGCCTCGATGATCGCCTCGCGCTCGTGTTGGGAGCATCTGTCGGTGCGGGCCTCGGGCGTATGGCGGCCACCATGCTCGGAACGATTCCGGTGGCGGTGTCCGTGCTGGTGACGATCGTGTGCGGGGCGGCGGCCGCATGGTGGCTCCTTCGTCTGCGCAGGCAGTTGGCGCACCGTGAGCTGATGCGGCGGTGGGTCGTCGACGAATTGACCGCGCTGCGCGCGGACCTCGAGGCGTGGATCCGCACGATGGCGTTCGATGCCGAAGCGAATCTCGGCCACGACGCTGCCGTGCGGGAGCGCGCACGCGCCACCGAACTGCGCGAGCGGGTCGCCACGATCGATGATCGGATCCGTCGACGCACCGGGGAGCAGCGTGCGCGCATCGCCGCGTGCGAACGGGACCTTGCGATTTTGAGGCACGTGGAACCGGCCGGGGATCCGGTGCGTCCAATCGGGTGAGGGAACTGCCTCGAAGTAAGAACGACGCACACCGGATCGCAGGAGCAGATATGGCGGACGCATTCCTCGGGGCCGACGGGCCCGGCGACCAGCACCTCGGTGGCTTCGACGTGTTCGACCCAGCAAGCACCGCGGCATGGGCGGACACCGTGGATGCCACCAGTGACCTCGACGGAGACGGGATCAGGGACACCGTCGCATTCGACAACGGGCACGGTGCGCTGGTCGTGGCCACCGACACCGATCTCGACGGTGTCACCGATCGGCTCACCGCCGTCGCCGACGACGGAGAGTTCGGCGTCTGGGAGTTCCATCGCGAGCCCGACGGAACACCGAGGTGGGACCGGATCGACGAAGGTACGATCGGTATAGACGAGAATCACAAATCCGAGAACTAGTGAGGCCTATCGCCTGTACGAGCATGAAAGAGGGATGTATTCTGCACGCCTCTGAATCGTTTCTGTGACATTTCCGACCGGCCCCGAGTGTTCCCGGCCGGACGTCCAGCGTTAACCTCTATGAATAGGACATCCGGCGCCCGCGTCCTCCGTTCGGCCACGGACGAAGCGGGTGGTACCCCTGCCGAGAGGGGAGAGCCCGGGTTCGCCGCTGTCACTGCACTACAGATGCAGGTCGGGGGAGGGATCCGGTTCCGGGCACACCCCAGGAGAGTTTGATGACCTCAGCAACCATTCCCGGTTTGAACGGTACCGACGACAAGCTTCCGACCCAGCATGCCGAGCTGCTTGCGTGGGTCCAGGAGGTTGCCGAGCTCACCCAGCCCGATCGCGTCGTGTGGGCCGACGGATCCGATGAGGAATGGGATCGGCTGACCGCTCAGCTCGTCGACGCCGGCACCTTCACCCGTCTGAACGACGAGAAGAAGCCGAATTCGTTCCTCGCGAACTCCGACCCGTCGGACGTCGCACGTGTCGAGTCCCGCACATACATCTGCAGCGAGAACGAGATCGACGCGGGCCCCACCAACAATTGGATGGCGCCCGACGAGATGCGTGCCACGATGACCGAGTTGTACCGCGGCAGTATGCGCGGCCGCACCCTCTTCGTGGTGCCGTTCTGCATGGGTCCCCTGGGTGCCGACGATCCGAAGCTGGGTGTCGAGCTCACCGACTCGGAGTACGTCGTCGTCTCCATGCGCATCATGACCCGCATGGGTGCCGCTGCGCTCGAGAAGATGGGCACCGACCGCCCGTTCGTCAAGGCGCTGCACTCGGTGGGTGCACCGCTCGATGCCGGCCAGCAGGATGTGGCGTGGCCGTGCAACGACACGAAGTACATCACCCACTTCCCCGAGACCCGCGAGATCTGGAGCTACGGCTCCGGCTACGGCGGCAACGCACTGCTCGGCAAGAAGTGCTACTCGCTGCGTATCGCATCGGCGATGGCCCACGACGAGGGCTGGCTCGCCGAGCACATGCTGATCCTCAAGCTGATCTCGCCCGAGAACAAGCCGTACTACATCGCGGCGGCATTCCCGTCGGCGTGCGGCAAGACCAACCTCGCGATGATCCAGCCGACCATCCCGGGCTGGCGCGCCGAGACCCTCGGCGACGACATCGCCTGGATGCGTTTCGGTGAGGACGGCCGCCTCTACGCCGTCAACCCGGAGTTCGGTTTCTTCGGTGTCGCGCCCGGCACCAGCGCCGATTCCAACCCGAACGCGATGCACACCATCGAGGCCGGAAACACCATCTACACCAACGTCGCGAAGACCGACGACGGCGACGTCTGGTGGGAGGGCATCGGCGGCGACAAGCCTGCTCACCTGACCGACTGGCTCGGCAACGACTGGACCCCCGAGTCCGACACGAAGGCCGCGCACCCGAACTCGCGCTACTGCACGCCGATGTCGCAGTGCCCGATCCTCGCCCCCGAGTGGGACGACCCGCAGGGTGTGCCGATCTCGGCGATCCTGTTCGGTGGCCGCCGCAAGACGACGGTTCCGCTGGTCAGCGAGTCCTTCGACTGGCAGCACGGCACCTTCCTCGGCGCGACCCTGTCGTCCGAGCAGACTGCTGCCGCAGAGGGCAAGGTCGGTAGCGTCCGCCGCGACCCGATGGCGATGCTGCCGTTCCTCGGCTACAACGCCGGCGACTACCTGAACCACTGGATCAACCTCGGCAAGAACGCCGACGAAACCAAGCTCCCGAAGATCTTCTACGTGAACTGGTTCCGTCGCGGCGACGACGGACGCTTCCTGTGGCCCGGTTTCGGCGAGAACTCTCGCGTGCTGAAGTGGATTGTCGACCGCATCGAGCACAAGGCCGACGCGCAGTCCACGGCCATCGGTTACGTGCCGACCGCAGCCGATCTGTCGCTCGAAGGCCTCGATGTCGACGCCGCTGATGTCGACGAGGCTCTGAAGGTCGACGTCGACGAGTGGAAGGCCGAGATCGACGGCATCGCCGAGTGGTTCGAGTTCCTCGGAGAGAAGGTGCCTTCGGGCATCCGCGACGAGTTCGAGGCTCTGAAGCAGCGACTCGGCTGAGTCTGTTTCACCCCTGCACCCCCGCCGGCCGCCTGGGAGCACCACCGCGGCGACCGTGTGCGAGGGCGCGGAGGTGGCGGTGACAGCGTCCACGAGCG